>JAIRZA010000124.1 GCA_031267475.1 Spirochaetaceae bacterium
CTTTGGGCGCGGCTTAAAAAGCGCCGGCGTTGTCCGTTTTCGTAGCATACGCTGACAACCGGGCCTTCGTCTTCTTCAGTTATCGCAAAAATTTCGCCGTAGCCGTAATCTTCGTTAAAGACGCGGTCGCCAATCTGCCAGCGTCCGTCCGAACTTGTTTTGCGTTTAACTAAGATTGCGTTTTCTTTTTGCGCCGTCAACCTCGCCGCCGGCGAGGTTGACGCGGCAAGCTTAAAACCGTATGGCGGAGCGCCAGCTATACGCAGTTTTGAGACATCCACTTCTTCCAGAAAAAGCGACGGCGCCGCCGGCGTGGTTTGTCCAAACACGCGCCGGCTCGCGCAGCTTGTTAGATACAACTTGTCCATAGCCCGTGTCGCGCCTACATAAAAAAGCCGCCGTTCTTCTTCTAAATCATCGCCTTCTTTGTCGTTGCGTGGAAAAAGCCCCTGTTCAAGCCCTGTCATTATTACCCGCCGGAATTCCAAGCCCTTTGTGTTGTGCACCGTGATTAGAGTTACTCGCGCTTCGCCGTCTTCCTGCTGCTCAATCGCCCGGTCAAGCGCTATATGCTCCAAGAAATCCGCCAATCCCTCAGGCGTCGCCTCGTATAACGCCGCCCCGTTCACTAATTCCTGCAAGTTTGATACCCGCGTCTCGCCGCTTATCTCATCGTGAGCGCGGTGATATTCCGCAATCCCCGCTTCCTCGATTAAATCCGCCACGCAGCATGAAAGCCCTTGCGCGGCTTTTACACTGCGGAACGAATCATCCCGCTTACCGTCCGGCGGCGTCAACAGTGTTTTTCGCGCGTTATTTATAGATTCTATGAACAGCTTGACACCCGCCCTTGCTTTTGCGGATATATTCGCGGCGGCGCGTTCACAAGCGGACTCAATGTCCCAGTCCGCATCGGCGCGTTCATTCAGGATGCGCTCAAGCGCCGCCGGTCCCACGCCGCGGGCGGGCTTATTCACTACGCGGCGAAAGCTAACCTCGTCTTTGGTGTTTACCACAAATGAAAGCAGGGCAAGCGCGTCTTTAACCTCTTCACGTTCATAGAATTTCAACGAGCCGACAATACGGTACGGAATCTTCCGGCGCAAAAATTCGTTTTCAAAACCAAGAGACTGGGCGTTTGTGCGGTAAAGTATAGCCCAGTCCGAATAGGAACTGGTTTTTTTTACACGCGCTGAATTATCTATCAGCGCGGCGCATTCTTTTGCCTCGCTGTCTTGATCGCTTAAAAAAGCAAGCATGGGTTTGGTTCCGATCCCGCGCTCCGCGCTCAGTTTTTTGCCAAGCCGCCCTGTGTTGCGCCGCACCACCGAATCTGCGACATCAAGGATATGCGCCGTTGAACGGTAGTTTTTTTCCAGCCGTATAATATCCGCTCCGCCAAAGCGTTTAGGGAATTCAAGAATATTTTTCACTTCCGCGCCGCGAAAACGGTAAATTGATTGATCGTCATCGCCGACAACGCAAAGGTATGTTTCCGGCGAGCATATAGCTTTTAATAGCTCAAATTGAGCCACATTAGCGTCTTGATACTCGTCCACCATGATTATGCGGAATCTGCCGTGCAGTCTTTCCGCCGCTTCCGGGTTGCCGCGCAAAATCTCTACGGGTTTTTTTATTAAATCGCCAAAATCTACGTTTCCCGTTTTTCGCAGCACATCTTCATATTGCGCGTATATCCTGCGAAACTCGCTGTTGTGGTTGATTAGGGCAATATCCGCGCTTTCAGGTGTAAGGAAATAGTCCTTTGCTCTGGAGATTTGATGCGCTATCAGTTTTAATTCGTTTTTTTTCTTGCCCTCAACTATGGAAGCCAGCGCGGTTACCATATCATCGTCATCGTAAATGACAAAGTTTGTTGAAAGTCCGGCATATTCTCCATTACGCCGCAAAAACCATGCTCCAAATGAGTGGAATGTTCGCAGCATGGCGTTTGCCGCGGCACTTTCTATTGCCGCCGCCCGCTCCGCCATCTCTCGCGCCGCCTTGTTGGTAAAGGTTACCGCCAGAATCGAGCGCGGGTTTATTCCTTTTTCGCGTATGAGGTATGCGATTTTTGTTGTAATTACCCGCGTTTTCCCGGATCCCGCGCCGGCTAAAATTAATAGCGGCTTTCCTTCATGAAATACCGCGGCGCGTTGTTCAGGATTCAAATCTTGCAGGTAGGAAGGCGCTTCACTCATATTAACTGGATTTACTCCCACCCGCCGGCGCGTCCCGCTTTGCCGCTGTCCATGTTCACGCCTTGACCCGCCGCGCTTATGCGCTCTTTGCCGCCGTCAAAGACAAAGACTCGCGCTTCGTCAAATGATGAATTATCCGCGTCTATGCGCCCGCCGGTTTTGATGAATCTGCCGCTTTCGACATATACGCCGCCGCCTCGTTTTGCCGTGTTGGTGTTTATAACGCCGCCCTGCATCGTGAACAAAGCGCCGCCGCCGGACACGTACACGCCGCCGCCGAATTCCGCCGTGTTTCCGTTTATCGCGCCGCTCTGCATCGTGAATAAAGCGCCGTTGCCTGACACGTACACGCCGCCGCCGAATTCCGCCATGTTCCCGTTTATCGCGCCGCCCTGCATCGTGAATGAGCTGTTTATTCCTACATATACACCGCCGCCGCCGCCGGACGCTCTTGCGTTGCCGTTTATCTCGCCGTCTTCCATTCTGAAACCGCCGCCGTTGCGAATCATCACGCCGCCGCGCATACCGGACTGTATGGACGCGCCTTTTTTCATTATAAGGTCTCCGCCGCGCACATCTACGGTAACAGAAGTACCGGTGTCGCCGCGCAGTGTAATGTTATTGCCGAGTATCAGAGTTATGCCGTCCGGAACGGTAAAAAGCGCGGCGGGCGAGGCGGAGTTTGAAATAACGCAAGAGGGGGAAAGCCCAAAGATGTTTATTGTTTTTTTACTGTTTTGCGCGAAAGAAACGCCGGCTGTGGAAAATCCGCCGCTCACTGTGATGGTGTACGCGCCGGCGGCGTTGTTCGAGTTGATGGCGTTTATTGCGTTAAGAAAGGATGTTTTATCGTCCGCGGTGTAATCGGTGTTCATGCCGGATAGTTTCAAGGCAAGGGATTCCATGGCAAAAATGCCGTCTTCGAGTGTTTTATAGTCTACCGACCCGCCTGCTGTCTGAATCATTGTAAATAAATCAATCACCGCCGCGTTAAACATTGTTTCGGCGCCGAGCTTGCGGGCGCTTACGGAAAGCGTCATATTAGGGAGTTCGTCAATGTCCGCCGCTGTATGTTCTTTGTCCATGTATTCGTTCCGCATCTGTTCAAGGCTGGATGTTCGCGGATACACGGCGTACATCTTGTTTCGAATTAGGTTGATGGCTAAAATCTGCGCTAGTACATCCGCGCTGCGGGTGTCCGCGCCTCCGATTAATTTTACCGGCGCGAGAGCGAGGCGTGGAAGTCCGGAAACGTCTCTTTGCGCGGTGTTTATTATGGTTCGCGCCATAGACGGCAGTTTGGGGCGTATGTCTTCTATCATGGTGTAGCTTTGTATGTCGCCGGAAATCTGCCGTAGTTCTTTAACATCGAGTATTGAGATGATGAGTAGTTTGTGTCCGCCAAGGCGGGTAATGCTGCCGCAGGCGACATATTGAGCGCCTAGGTTTTCCGCCAGACTGGCCGCTTCGTCCGTGTCTGTTACGCCTAGCTCTTTTTGAAAGCGTTGTTCCGCCGCTATCGCGCGGTTTATGCTGGTGCGAGGTATTGGCTCATATTCCCTGTTTAGCTCAGATGTAAACGAGAATAATTCGGCTATTGTATCTCCTTCCTCCCCGTCTCCTCCCGCGAAAGGCAGCACCGCTAATCTGTCCTTGCAAAGGGCGGCGGCGGCGCAAAGGGCGGCAAGCAGAACGCAGAAAATGATTCGTTTCATATGATTTTCATGCTTCTACAAAAGCCTAACAGATTAACGCGCCTGCCGTAAAGAGCGGTCCACAGATTACACGGATTTCACTGATTTTGCTGGTTTCAATCAGTGTAATCTGCGAAATCAGTGGAC
>JAIRZA010000207.1 GCA_031267475.1 Spirochaetaceae bacterium
ATTAATAAAAACATTCGGGATTCTTGAAACGGAACGATTTATAACCAGCATCAAAAGTAACAATTTTGATTATACCGAATGGCATAAGAATTTATGGAAAGATAAAAGTATAGAAGAAATACATAAAATGGCAACGGAATTTGAGAACAAGAAATATAATCTCTAAAAGGCCCCGCGTCGCATAACGGGACTGTTTACGCGCCCCAGCTACGCTGGGGAACGCTCATTCCCACGCCAAAACTCCGCCGCATTTTGCCAGTCCTGGTCGCGTTCCTGTGGAACGATGCTTCGGCAATATGCCGCCGCAAAGCCCCTATCCGGGCTGGCATCGGACTAAAGTCCGCAACGTCGTAAAAAGCCGGAACGCTGAACGCTGCGCGTTCAGCCCTACACGGCAACATTCCGCGAGTCCCTATAACACAGGGCGTGGAGTTTTGCTACGCGAAACTCCGGAGCTCAACGCGCCAGCGTTGAGCCAACATCCCGCGAGTCTCTCACGCAGTGGAGTTTGCGCGTTGCGCAAACTCCGGAGTTGAACGCGCAAAGCGCGTTCAGCCAACATCCGGTTTCCCGCGCTTAATTTTTTTGGTCGTCGTCATTTCCATAGGCTCGTCAAGAATAGTTGTCTTTTCAATCTTCTGGTATGGCAAAAGACGGCTGTTTACTTCAGCAATAATAGCGGAAATACGCGATTTCATCTGTTCCTTCATTGCGGCTCCGGCGTTTTTGAAGAACTCCGGACTTGGGAACACAACGGCTTCAACACCCTCGCTCCTATTTTTTTTATCATGAACATAGCCGCGCACAAGAATTTGGTCAATCTCGTCAAACAGTTGAAACTCATTTTCAATTTCTTCGGGATATACATTCTTGCCGCCTTCGGTAACTATCAGATTTTTTGCCCGCCCCGTTAGATACAGATAGTCTTCATCGTCAAGGTAGCCAATATCGCCCGTCTTCAAAAAACCGTCAGACGTAAAACTTGCCGCCGTTTCTTCAGGCATCTCGTAATAACCCTGCATCACAACAGGACCCCTAACCACAATCTCGCCAATGCCGCGCGCGTCAGGATCAAGAATTTTCTCTTCAATATGAGGAATTATCTTGCCGACGCTTGTTTCCTTGTAATGCTCTATCGGATTCAAATTGATGATAGGCGATGTTTCCGTAAGCCCGTAACCCTGCACAAAATCAATTCCCAATTGGTTATACTTACGAAACACAGAAGGAGCGAGCGGCCCGCCGCCGGATATACAGGTGCGCAGCGTGGTAAGAGAAGCCTTATCCAGAATCGCGCGAAAAATATGCTTCCCCGGATTTACATCAAATGTTTTTTTAATAAAACCAGACACACCCATTAAAAAACACACGATTCCATAAACAACAAAGCCCTTATCCCGCAGACCGCGCAGAATTCCGGCGAGCAGCTTGTTAAAAAGCATAGGAACACCAAGCAGCATCGTGATTTTTGCCGCTTTCAGATCGTGAAGTATGCTTTGTACCGCCATCTTTTTGCCAAAAACCAATTCCGCGCCGGTAGAAATAGCCTCGATGAACACAGCAAGCATGGTGTATGCGTGGTGAAGCGGCAAAATAGCGTAAAAAATATCAGTATGATACACATCAAACGGCGCGCCTTGAGCAAGATAGCAGTCTGAAACAAGATTTCGGTGAGACAGCATCACACCTTTAGGTTTGCCCATAGTGCCGGACGTGAACAGTATCGCGGCTGTGTCAAACTCGTTTATCGCCTTTTCCGGCGGGTCTCCGGCGAACTCCGGCCCGTCAATCTCGTAAATATAACAGCCTATACCCTGTTGCAGAGAGATTACCTCGGAAATTTGAGCGGGGGGATTTGAAGAAAAACGCTCATACTTTTCTTCGTCGGCAAACAAGATTTTAGCCTTTGAAAAATGAAGAAGCGCTTCCGTATCGCCGCTGTTAAGCTGGCAGTCTATAGGAACCACAACAGCGCCGGTAAACAGTATGCCAAGGTAGGCGACAGTCCATTCAGGCGAATTCTTGCCGGTAACAGCTATCTTGTCGCCCTTTCTGACCCCGCGATTGTACAAAGCGCGAGACACAGCCTCTATTTTCCGCAAAGCCTCGGTGTAATCATAACTGTTTCTGTCCGGCTCATATATGGTAAAACAATGCCTTTCGCCGTAACGGTCAACCGTTATCCTGAACATCTCCGGTATGGTAGGCCACTCTCCTGAAAAAGTCTTTCCACGGTACTGGTCCAAAAAATCCCACGGCGTACCATTCCTTTTTACCGCTGATTTCATATATTCCCCCTAAATTTAACTTAGACACAGCGGCGATAAAAAAGTTGCGCCATGCTAAAGAAGCGCGTTTATTCGCAGTGTAAACGGCCTCCGCCTAAAGCCATTTTTTTAAATGCCGATAGGTACAGAAGGAAGATAAAATGGAAACTATATACGCAAAGTACAAAGCGGTATTGAACTCTGAACTTGAGGCGATTATCGAAGCGGCGGCGGCTCAATTGCTGGTAAGCGAAGCGGTGAAACGCAGGGACTGGATAGATTTTAACACCTCTATCGAGACCGTAAAGGCGCTTACAACACGGTTTGAGGCGCTTGAACAACAACGCATAGCGCTGACACCGTTGGAGGGGCGGCCGGATGGAAAACACGATTCCGGCAGGAACTTTTACGCTTTCGCGCAGAGTTTTCCAGAGGAAGAACGGCGCGCGCTATGCGATCTTTACCGGCGGATGAAATCCGAGGCGGCCAAGCTGCGCTTTTCGGCGGAAGCCCTTGCCAACTATCTTGGAGAATCCCGTTTGCTGGTTTCCGGCTTGCTGGGGGCGGTATTCCCCGAAAAACGCGGCAAGATTTACGGCAAGTCGGGAATGGAGCGGAACGCCGATTTTGGCGGCATAGTGCTGGACAGGCGATTTTAGCGGGGGAATGTTATGACATCTACTTTTTCTAGTTTGGAACTGGGTAAGCGCTCGCTTGGAGCGCATGAGCAGGCGCTGCAAACAACAGGACACAACCTCTCCAACGCCTCGACGGAAGGCTATTCGCGGCAGCGTGTTGTTTTTGCCGAAATGGAGCCTATTTTTATGCCCGGACTCAACCGCGAAGAGCGTCCCGGACAGCTTGGGCAAGGCGTCGTCGTAAGCCGCATTGAACGAATACGGGACGAATTGCTTGACCGCCGCATTGTCGCGCAGGCGGGCGGCGAGGGATACTGGAAAACACGCGATCCATACATCAGACAGCTTGATCAAATGTATCTTGAGATAGGCGATAACTCGCTGCGGGCAAAAATGGACTCTTTTTGGGACGGGTGGCAGGAACTTTCCCGCAATCCCGCCGATTCGGCGCCGCGTAACGCGCTGGTTGAACGGGCGCAGACATTTATTGACGGTGTACACGATCGTTTTAACGGCTTAAAACGACTGCAAGATACGGCGGACGAAGACATCATGCTCACCGTTGAGCGCGTAAACGATCTTTCCCGCCAGATTTCCGGTTTGAACAAGGATATTCAAAAGATAATGGCGCAGGGCGACCAGCCTAACGATTTATTCGACCGCCGCGATCTGCTTGTCGATAAGTTGTCGTCCATCATCGATATAACGGTTGACCGGCGGGACAGCGATGAATTCATGGTGCATACGGGCGGTATTGTACTGGTGCAGGGCGGCATTGGCAGGCAGTTCGAGATTACACGCGGTGTCGATACAGAAGGATACGGACGGATAAGCTGGGTTGATACCGGCGATATTTTTGAGCCAACGCGAGGCAGCGGCAGCCTTTCGGCGCTTTTGGAGCTTAGGGATGATACGATTGAGCGGGAAATTCAGACCTTAGACAATCTTTCGATGAATTTTATTGACCTAGTGAACGAAAATCACCGCGCCGGTTATGGTATAAACGGCAGAACGGGTCTTGATTTCTTTACAGAACACCATTTTGTTACAAATGTGGACGGAAATTATGACCGAAACGGAGACGGCGAGTATGATTCAACCTATATTTACCGTGTTAATGGCGAAAATGTCTTAGATGAACGCGCTCAAATTGGTCTTGAAGGGACGATTTCATTGTCGGCGTTCAATCCGGCAACGGCGGACGGCGGGGCTGTCGTCAATATCCCGTACTATGCCGAAGACACCGTAACCGACCTTGTAGGCCGCATCAATAATTCCGGGGCGGATGTTACGGCGCGGCTTAACCGCGATGGTCATCTTTCGCTTAAAGGCACGGTTACGGAAAACCGCGACGATCCTGACTTTGTTATACGCCGCATTGAGGATTCGGGACGCTTCTTGGAGGGTTACGCGGGCTTGTTGCAGGCTTCCGGCCCCGACGGGGCTTTCGACTGGGGCGCTCCGGACGCGGTCGCCGCGCTGCGCGGAAACGAGTATTCCACCGCGCCGGTGGCTCACCCTTCCGGCTGGATTGAGTTGAATCCCATTTTACGCCGCGAAACAGCATCCGTAGCGTCCGGCTTTGGCGAAAACGGACGCGCCGCCAATCCCGGCAACGGGGACGCGGCGCTGGCTATATCGTCCATTCGCAACACGGCGGTTATGGTGGGGCGGCTTGGTACTTTTGACGACTATTTCGCTGATAGTGTTGGGCGTATCGGGCTTTTGGGCGAGCAGTCCGGCCGCGCGCTTGAAACGCAGGAGCAAATTATGAAGCAGCTCAATGATATGCGGCAGTCAGTCTCCGGCGTGAATATGGACGAGGAGCTTTCTAATATGATTAAGTATCAGCATGGGTATCAGGCGGCGGCGCGTTTTGTCAGCACCGTGAATTCCATGCTGGATATTCTTATGAACTTGGGCGTTTAACCACAGTAAAGGGCGAGCGCGGTTTTGCCGAGAAGTATTTATGATGAAAAAGGAATTGTATGATTAGGACTTGGTTTACCGGGGCTAGCGGGATGCGGGCGCAGCAGTGGAGACTGGACGCGGCGTCTAATAATTTGGCGAATGTGGATGTTGACGGCTACAAAAAAGATGTCGCCGCGTTTAAGGCTTTTCCGGAGCTTTTGATGCGCCGTATGGATGACGACGGGGTATACCGGCATCCGTTTGGCTCCGCCGACCTTGCGCCGGTGATTGGCAAACTGGGGACGGGCGTGGAATTTAACGAACTGTACACCGATTTCCAGCAGGGCGAGTTTAAAGAAACAGGCAGCGATTTTGATTTAGCGCTGGACGGCAAGGGTTTTTTTACTGTTCAGACTCCGTGGGGCGAGCGCTATACGCGAAACGGCGCGTTTCATCTTGGAAAAGAAGGCTTTTTAGAGACGAAAGAAGGCTACCCTGTACTGGGCGAAAACGGGCCGCTGAGGGTGAAGGCGAATAATTTTCAGGTTGATAAGGCGGGGCGTGTCTGGATTAACGCGGAATACGCGGACGACGAGCTTGTTGATCGCGAGCGCAACACGTGGGGCGACACGGTAATGCTGGACACGTTAAAAGTTGTGGACTTTGATTTAGACCGCTATATTGAAAAGCAGGGTTCCAACCTGTACCGCGCTACGGAGATTTCGGGCGAGGCGCGGCTAATGGATATTGAAGACCGCCCCCGCGTTGTACAAGGCTTTACAGAAGGGTCCAACGTTGACCCTGTGCTGGAAATGGTTCACATGATAGAGGTAAACCGCGCCTACGAAGCGAATCAAAAGGTGATTCAAAGCGGCGACGCCATGCTGGGCACTCTGATAAATCAGACATCGCGGCTTGGTTGACGTGTCTTTCGTCCGGCGGTATTCCGACGGTACACCGTCCGTTCTGCTTGGGTTAAAACTGGTTAAAAGGCAAAGCCTAATCCTATCCACAATCTTTGTCCGTTTGACGGAGTGTTTTTTAGCGAGGACACGCCCGCCGGACGGTTTATTTTTCCAAAATTAAAAGCATAGCCATAGCCCGGTTCAAGAAATAGACCCGCGGTTTTTCCAAAGACAATTTTCCAGCCGGCCATCGCGCTTAATTCAAATGTATGGCTGACGGCTGTTTGACTATTATGCTCAATCGATGTGTATGCGTAAGCGCCGCCTATGTCCATAAACAATCCTTTTACCGCGTTGCTAAATAAATAACAGCGTGTATGCAGGCCCGCGTTCATTCCAAAATAAGCCTCGTTATCGTAGTCAAGATTAAAACCGGAGCCGTTCAAAACAACAGAAAATCCATCCGACAAGGCGTGTTCATAGCCGATTCCTACGCCAAAGCCATTATAAATCGCGGATAAAACCGCTATGCCCGCGTCTACAAAGACAGCGTTTGAAGTTTCCCGCGCAAAGGACGGCGCGGATATTAACGCGGCTAAAATAACAGCGTATAGTTTCTTTTTCATGAAAGCTTTCTCCAAACTTATAGCGCCGCGCTGTAGACGGCGTATGCTTCATTCTCAACGGGGTCTAATTCCCCCGCTCGAATATCATAATCATCACTTTAGAATGGAGTGTCAAGCATTTATCAGCGCCGCCCGCCAACTCCGTTGGCGACAACAGCCAGATTGAATTCATTCGCCGGTTTTTATCACGCGGCTTAGCTTGTTTGACAGTTTTACGGAGGCGTATTCGATTGGATAAAAGGCGCAGGCGGCAATCTGCGATACGATGACGCTTAGTACCGGGAAAATCCACGAAAAACCGCCGCCGCCAACGGAGTTGGCGCCAACTCCGTTGGTGTGTACAATTAAAAAGCTGGAAAAGGAGCATAACACCGGAACATGAATGATGTATAACGGAAAAGATATTTTCCCTAAAAATCGAAAGAATTTTGCGGAAAACACCCGTTGCGCCAGCGGGCTTGTCAGTAAAAACGCGATTAACAAGAACGCGGCAATAGAATACAGCAAGTCCATCGCCCATTTTACCCACAGATATGCTGATAATCCAGCCGCTAAATACGCGGCGGCCGCCGCAATGAATAAGCCGGTTTTACGCGGAATCGATTTTTCTATTTTATACAGGAAATCATTTTTGTTTATATACAAATATGATGCCGCCATGCCAAGCATAAACGCGAGGAGTACGCCGTTTACCAGAAATAAAAAAGCCGCCGCCAAAATCCAAAAAACATACTGCTTGCTTTTGATATATTTTGAGCAAAATAATACCAGCGCCACGAGGAAAGAGCCGGTGATTTCTCCGTTCATAGTCCAAAGAGTCGCGTTGTATGAATGGTCTTCGTTGTAATAAAAAAATACATCCCGAAATGAAAACCGCAGCGCGTCGATGAATCCTCCGTCAAAATTATAAAATGTTCCCAGCCACGGACTTTCGCCCCAATGGTATTGTTTTTGTGTAAATATATCCAACTGCGCCTGAATTTCCGCGGCGGCGTGAT
>JAIRZA010000226.1 GCA_031267475.1 Spirochaetaceae bacterium
CTCGGCGACAGGAAAGAACGCACATCCGACGACAGCGACGCTTACGACCTGATTATGAAGAACAAGGAGCGTCTGCTTGACCGCAAGGAGCCTGTGCGTTTCATTTTCTCTCACTCCGCGCTCCGCGAAGGGTGGGACAACCCCAACGTGTTTCAGATTTGCACATTAAAGCAGAGCGGGAGCGATGTTCGCAAGCGGCAGGAAGTCGGCCGCGGGCTTCGTCTGTCCGTCAATCAGGACGGCGAGCGCATGGACGCTAATCTGCTCGGCGAGGATGTTCATAATATCAATGTGCTTACCGTTATCGCCAACGAGAGTTACGACAGTTTCGCAAAAGGCTTGCAACGCGAAATTGCCGAGGCTGTCGCGGACCGTCCGCGCATGGTTAGCGTTGATCTGTTCAAAAATAAAGTAATTAAGGACGCTTCCGGCGCGGAACAAGTGGTGGACATCGATCTTGCGCAGAGCATTTATGAATGGCTTATTAAAAGTGATTATGTAAAGAAAGGCGCTCTTACTGACAAGTACTACGATGATAAAAAGAATGGCGCGGTGGAAATTACCGGGAAAGCAGCGGACTGCGCGCTTGACGTAATCGCCATCATTGATTCCGTTTACGACAACCGCGCCATACAGCCGGAAAACGCCCGCAAGAACAACGTGGAGCTTGCTGTCGACAAAAACAAGCTGGACAGCAAGGAATTCAAGGATCTCTGGGCGAAGATAAACGTTAAATCCGTCTATACGGTGGAATTCGACGAAACGGAGCTGATCAACAAGGCAATAAGCGCACTTAACCAGCATCTGAGTGTGTCAAAGATAATCTTCAAGGTGGAATTCGGCGCAATGGACGATATAGAATCAAAGGAACAACTTCTCTCCGGCGGCTCTATGGTACATTCGGAAACCGCTTCATACCATGTCGAGGCCGCCGCAAGCGCTAACGTGAAATACGACCTCATCGGTAAAATCGTCGCCGAAACGGGGCTGACCCGCGCGGCGGCGGCAAAGATACTGCGCGGGATAAAAAAAAATGTGTTTGACCAGTTCGCAAATAATCCAGAAGAATTCATCATTCGGGCGGCAGCTATCATCAACGAGCAAAAAGCGACGGTCATCATTCAGCACATTACCTACAACAAGTTGGATTCCGTATATGACACGACGATATTCACGGAACCGGCGATGAAAGGGCGGCTTGGTGTAAACGCGATGGAGGCTAAAAAACACCTTTACAACTATATCCTCTACGATTCGACGAATGAAAAGAATTTCGCCGGGAAGATAGACACGAGTACCGAAGTCGCCGTCTACGTGAAGCTGCCAAATGGTTTTTATATCAACACCCCGGTTGGCAAGTACAATCCCGACTGGGCAATCGCGTTCCACAAGGGCAAGGTAAAGCACATCTATTTCGTAGCCGAAACAAAAGGTTCCATGTCCTCCCTGCAACTGCGCTTGATTGAGGATGCCAAGATACAATGCGCCCGCGAGCATTTCAAAGCCGTCAGCGCCGGTTCCGTTGTGTACGGCGTGGTGGACAGCTACGCTGCTTTGATGGACAAGGTGATGAGGTAAACCGCTTTTTTACAAGTAAGGCGTTTTTTATTGGAGAGCGGGCGGGGCAATTTAGTCTATGAATCTGCCGCCGCCGGTATATATCGTTTAACAGACGCGGCGGGACGAGCCGCCCGGAATTACCGGCGAGGCGCAACACGCTCTTGCTTGTATACACAATTTTTGTTTACTATAACATAATATGCTTGACTACAGATTCATTGTTGATAATTTAGAAGCCGTTAAAGCGAACATAAGAAACCGTTTCATGGACGCGGACGCGGACGAGGTTGTGGAGCTTTTTGAGCGCCGGACTAAACTTAGCACTAAACTACAAGGCTTGCAGCGCGACAAGAACAGCAACGCCGCCGCGATGAAAAGCAAACTCGAAAACGATGAACGCGCCCGAATCATCGAAGAAGGCAAAAAATTAAAAGAAGAAATATCCGCCATGGAAGCGGAGTTAAAGCAGGTCGAAACAGAAATGGAGACGGCCGCACGGCGCATTCCGAACATGGCGCATCCCGATGTCCCGGACGGCAAGGACGATGAGGACTGCGTTGAAGTAAAACGCTGCGGAACACCGCGTAAATTTGATTTTGAGCCCAAAGACCACATCGCGCTTGGACAGGAACTAGATATAATCGATTTTGATACAGCCGCTAAAGTGTCCGGCGCAAAATTTTACTACCTAAAGAACGAAGGCGTTTTCTTGGAACTGGGACTAGTGCGCTACGCGCTTGATATCCTGCAAAAAAAAGGCTTTACGCCGTACATTACACCGGATATAGCAAAAGAGGAGATACTCGCCGGCATAGGCTTTAACCCGCGCGGCGCTGAAAGCAACGTGTACGGACTTGAGGACGGCGCCGGATGCTTAGTCGGGACGGCGGAGATAACGCTGGGCGGGTACTATTCAGGCGCTATCATACCGGCGGAAAAACTGCCGCTGCGCATGGCGGGACTTTCCCACTGTTTTCGCAAAGAGGCGGGCGCTGCGGGGCAATTTTCTAAAGGATTATACAGAGTCCACCAATTTACCAAGCTGGAAATGTTTGTTTACTGCCTGCCGGAACAATCCGGCGCGATGCACGAGGAACTCCGCTCCATTGAAGAAGAGATTTTTAACGGACTGGAAATACCATTCCGCGTGATAGACACCTGCGCCGGCAGCCTGGGCGCTCCGGCATATCGCAAATGGGATTTGGAGGCGTGGCTGCCCGGTAGAAACGGCGGCGAGTACGGCGAAGTTACATCAACCTCTAACTGTACAGATTATCAGGCGCGCCGCCTTAATATACGCTACAAGGATACGGATGGAAAAAACAAATTCGTTAATATGTTGAACGGCACAGCCGTAGCCGTTTCCCGCGCCATGATAGCTATAATCGAAAATTTCCAGCAGGCGGACGGAACGGTTAAAATCCCCGCGGCGCTTGCCCCGTACTGCGGCTTTGACATGATTAAGCGCAAGCTCTGACGAATAAATTTTGAAAGCGCTGAATAAACTGAACACACAGTTTAACAGGAATATATTTTACAACAGCGTTGGATCGTTCATGTATTGTTTTTTTCAATACATGATTACGATTATGATTTTGCGTATGAAAGGCGCTGAAGACGCCGGCATATACGGGCTTTCATATTCATATATAAATATATTCGTGATGATTTCAACCTTTGGCATGGACAACTATCAATTAAGCGATGTAAGAGGACGGCACAATGACGGAACATATATCGCGGCGCGATTTTGTACAAGCCTCGCCGCGGTGTTATGCCTTTTCGTAACATTATGTTTTTTTACGAATTTCCCGCTTCCTGTACGCCTATGCTGCGCCATGCTGATGATTTACAGAATACTAGAAGGAATATCCGGCGTATATATTTGCATACTTCAGAAGGCGGACGATTATAAAACAATAGGAATATCACGCTGTATAAAAAGCGTTTTTACTTTTGCCGCGTTCTGCGCCGCGCTTTATTTTCTTGAACTGAATTGGGCTATAGCGGCGATGTCGGCTGCGTTTCTGCTGGTTTTTATTTTGTTTGATTTTTCTCGCGTTGTAAACCGCGCCTCGTTTACGGCGAAAGTTGTAAAACGCGATATAATCAATGTGTTAAAACCATCTTTTATTTTGGTAATACAAGGAGTCATTGGAAACCTTATAATATTTTTTCCGCGTTACATGATTGAAAAGACATATTCAATTGAAGAACTAGGATATTTTTCTTCAATAACTTTAATCATGTTTATATTTCCATTTCTTGTAGGACCGGCAATATCAGTTTTCATTCCTGGAATAAGCGGACTTTATGCGGAAAAGCAATATTACATAATAAAGCGAATGACATTTCGCATGGGACTTTGCGTCATTGCCGGAACAATCCTGCTGTGCCTTTCATCGCTGATATGGGGGCGCTTTGCGTTAGCCCTAGTGTTTGGGGAAAAAATACTGCCGTACAGCTACCTGCTAATGCCGACTCTGCTCGCGTCAGGTTTTATGCTGGGCTGCGGAGTGCTTGGAACTGTGCTTATATCAATGCATAAGCGAGTCGATTGTTTTATAGCGACCGCCGCCGCCGCTTTAACTGTATTGTTAAGCTGCCCGGCTTTGGTCCGAGATTTTTATATGAACGGCTCTATATACAGCTTA
Organism: Spirochaetaceae bacterium; assembly: GCA_031267475.1. Classification (GTDB taxonomy): domain Bacteria; phylum Spirochaetota; class Spirochaetia; order Treponematales; family Breznakiellaceae; genus JAIRMY01. The sequence continues at coordinate 4,215 of JAIRZA010000226.1, forward strand.
ATTCTAGCGTATACTGTATACGGGATTATTATGCTGGGCTGTATTCTCTGCCGGTTAAAGAATAAACCTGCCATTCCGATAATGTAGAAGGATAAATTGATATGATTCGTATGAATAGAGTAAAATCGGCGATTTCCGCCGGAGCGATTTTCGCCGCGGCGATTTTTGTTGTCGCGGGCTGTGAAAAAGGCCTTATTCCGGTTCTGATCACAGACGTGGTTGACGGCGTTGAATTGCCGCAATACACACCGCTTGACACTGGTTCAAAAGCGTCTATAGTTGATCGTTATTTTGCGTATGGAACAGAAGGCACACG
>JAIRZA010000007.1 GCA_031267475.1 Spirochaetaceae bacterium
GGGTGGGTTGAACACAGTTGCGCAGACGCATATTATAAAATATGTTTAAAAATATACCATGCGCGGCGGGATGCGGAAACGTAGCCGTCAGCGGATCGGATTTATGCGGACTACACTGCGCGAACCCAAAAACAGAATCGCAGCGCATAGCCGCGAATATCATAAAACAAAACAGCATAGACAGCCTAAACGCGGCGTATTTACGATTTATGAACTTTGATTTTTCATCAAAAAATTATTACGGCTGCAACTTTACCGAATCCTATTTTAACACCTGCGGCTTTACATTTTCTTTTATGAAAATGGATTTTTTTGATTCATCCATTTTTATCGACTGTGATTTTTCAAACAGCGACCTCCAGTTTTTGTCGTTTGGCGCCTGCGTTTTTGAAAGATGCAAATTCGACAATTCCGAATTAACACATTTAAATTTCAACGGAGCGTCCCTATTTCAATGCTCATTTGACCATTCAGATCTATACAACAGCCGCTTCAACATGGCAAAACTAGTACAAACAAGCATAGAAGACTGCAATGTAAAAAACGTATATTTTATCAATGCGGAACAAATAGACGTCAGCTTTAAATCCTCCAACACAAAAGACGCTTTTTTCAAACTAGAAAAACAATAGCGGGATATGCCATGAAACTTTCTTTTAATTATTGCAAACAATCACTATCCAACTGCTACCTGCTTGGCGCAGATTGTACCGGTTCGGAAAACAAGACAGAAACCCGCGACGCCCTGATAATAGACCCGGGCTGTATGGACGAATCCATTTTAGACTTTATCGAAAGCAATAATTACACCCTCAAAGGAATACTACTAACACACAATCACGCCAGCCACATCGCCGGACTACGCTCATTAAAACGCATATATTCCGCCGGAATATATGCGTCGAACAGCCTCGTAATGAATTACAAGACAAACGTAGTACAAGACGGCGACACCATAAACATAGGAACTTTCAACGTCAAAATCATTTCCGCGCCGGGACACTCGATAGATTCCATGGTATACCTCATAGACCACCTGCTGTTCACCGGGGACGTCCTTTCCGCGGGACTTACAGGACGGACCGACAGCGCGTACAGCGCAATGCGACAAATCGCCATGATACAAAATAAAATCTTTACACTGCGCGGGAACTACATCGTGCTGCCGGGACACGGCCCGCCCACAACCCTGAACGTAGAACGCGCTTACAACATAGGCGTAGGACTTTTTGAAGAGAACCGCAACAGGACGCATAACACCTCGTTCAGCCTTGACCTTTTAGACAACAGCAACACATAGCCAGACACGGCGCGAAATATCGCGTGCGAAATATCGCGTGCGAAACATCGCGCCGTGCCTGACCCTCATAAGGAAACCGCCGCGTAGCCGACAAAAGAATCCGCTACGCGCCCGCCTGACGAGCCTAAGGACGCGCTCATAACATCGGCGCTTGTAGTGTAACCCAGCAGACGCGCCGCGGGAATCTCCTTCAACCCGCCAGACACGGCGCGGATTTCAGCGGAGAAACCCATACCGCAGAGGACGGCTCCCGCCGAACAAGCCGATTGCTCTTTTGCGGCGCGATCAAGCGCCGTTTTCGCGCCGCCGGAAAGAACCGCATCGATAAAACGACGATCGTTCACCACCCTTACCCAGTCAACGGCAGACTTTCCAAGCCCTTTTGGGCAAAAACCATAATTTGGACCATAATGCGTCAGGTCTGAGGAAACCAGCATTACAAGCCCTCGTCCAAGAACAGACGCGGCGCGCGCAATCAGAGCCCCGGCTTCGAAAGCGTACTCGCCCGCCCCAATACGCAGCCAAAGAAGACGCGATTTAGGAAAGAAACGGCGGACGGCGGGAAGCAAAACCTCAACCGTGTTGTCGGTATAACCATCGGCGGCGCACAACAACCCCGCCGAAGCGAATTCCTTTTTAACAAGAGAGCGCAACTCCGTATCAATGACAATTTCGCCAAGCGGCGTGTCGGCGGAGTCTTCTTCCGCAAACAAAACAGGCGCGTCCGCGGGAAGATGACCGCCCGCGACAACAACCGTCCCGGCGTCGCGACTAAGCGCCGCGAGCGCTTGAGCGGCGATTTTGCCCGAAAAAAACCATCCGGCGTGAGGCGCGAGAGCCGCACGCGCCTCGCCCCGCCTTTCGCCAAGATAATCGCGCAGATACCCGTCAATCTCTTCCGCGCCGCGAGGATACCACCCGGCGGGCAGCTTCATATTTCGTATCATTCTTCCTCTTTCATTTTAACCGTAAAAATGCTTAGAATAAAAGTATGTTGCAAAATGTTAAATCGGTCATAGCTTTTTTGTGCATACTTATATACATAGCCGCCGCCGCTTTTGCGGGAATTCAAATTCATAAAGCGGTAGGAGAGCAGCGTTTTGAATCGCAGCAGGAATTTGCTGATTTGGCGGATTTTGCAGTCCGCGCCGGAGCGCTTGGGTTTTTTAGCAACGAGTACATCGAAGATATAAGGACCCAGTTGGATATGTCAAAGGCCCTTGACGCGGTTATAATCTACGGCCCGGGTAACAATAAAGCCGCCTTTGAAAAGAAACAGGGACTCATTTCCTATAAAGGCGACACGCCCGGTTTTAACAAACAAGCGAAATTTTACAGAACGCCGCAAACCACCCCGCTTCGTGTAGAAGGCAATCAGAACATAAGCATAAGCGCATTTTCGCCGCTGGTAAACTTCAATACATTACTATCCACGCTGCGCTTATCGCTATTAGCCGTGCTAATAGCGGTGGTCATAGCCTTTACCACGCTGATTATCGATGTAAGCATTGGAAAACCCCAATACGCGCCAGCGTCCAAAAACGCCGCCCGCTTCACAGGCGATGAGTACACACCGCC
>JAIRZA010000013.1 GCA_031267475.1 Spirochaetaceae bacterium
CTGCCGGAGCTTTACGACAAACTTCTTGAACGCGGTGTAAACAAGATTATCATTTTTGGCATTCCTGAAAAAAAAGACGCGAAAGGCAGCGGGGCGTATTCGCCGAATGGCGTCGTTCAACAGGCTCTGCGTCTTACAAAACAGCGTTACGGCGAGATGTACTGCATCGCCGACCTTTGTATGTGCGAGTACACGAATCACGGGCATTGCGGGATACTTCGCGGCGGGGATGTTGACAACGACAAAACGCTGGAAAGTTTGGCAAAAATCGCAGTCTCTCAGGCCGCCGCCGGAGCGGATATGATAGCTCCAAGCGATATGCAGGACGGCAGAGTCCGCGCCATAAGGCTTGCTCTGGACACGCGCGGCCGCCGCCATATCCCGATAATGGCTTATTCGGCGAAATACGCCTCCGCTTTTTACGGACCGTTCCGCGGCGCGGCGGATTCAGCGCCTCTTTCAGGAGACAGAAAAAGTTATCAAATGGACTACCACAACAAGAAAGAAGCGCGTAAAGAGGTGTCGGCGGATGTGGAGGAGGGCGCGGATATCGTTATGGTAAAGCCGGCATTGTCATACCTCGATGTAATACAAACTGTATCACAAATGGTGGATGTTCCTGTGGCGGCTTACAGTGTCTCCGGCGAGTATTCTATGATAAAAGCCGCCGCCGCCGCTCAGTTTATAGACGAGGCGGCTGTAGTCTGCGAGACCGCCGCGAGTATTTTTCGCGCCGGAGCGGATATGTTGATAAGCTATTTCGCCCCCGAACTGGCGGGGTATATAAGGGAATGTAGGATAGGGTGAGTTATGACGATGATAAAACCTAATTTCGCGCGGTCTAGTGAATTGTTTGCGGAGGCGCTGCGGTTTATGCCCGGCGGTGTGAATAGTCCTGTGCGCTCGTTTAAGGCTGTGGGGCGCGAGCCGGTATTCATTAAGCGGGCGGACGGCGCGTATATATTTGACGAAGACGGCAACAAGTATATCGATTATGTTGGTTCTTGGGGACCGGCTATACTTGGGCATAACAACCCGCGTGTAAAAAGCGCTCTGCTCGCCGCGATTGAAAACGGTCTTAGTTTCGGCGCGGCTACGGAGGCGGAGACCGCCATGGCAAAACTTTTGACCAGCGCCGCGCCGTCTCTCGAAATGGTCAGGCTTGTAAATTCCGGCACGGAGGCTGTGATGAGCGCCCTGCGTGTCGCGCGTGGTTTTACAGGACGTGAAAAAATCATCAAATTTGCCGGCTGTTATCACGGACATTCCGACGCCTTGCTCGTAAAAGCCGGCTCCGGTCTGCTAAGCGGCGCGAGTCCGGACAGCGCGGGGGTAACCGCGTCCACAGCCGCGGATACGCTGATCGCTGGTTTTAACTCCCTTGACAGCGTCGCCGCTCTGTTCGAGGGTAACAAGGGGAGGATAGCCGCCCTTATTCTGGAGCCTGTTCCCGCGAATATAGGTGTCGTTCTGCCGGAAAAGGGTTTTTTAGAAGGTGTGCGCGATATTTGCGATAAAGAGGGCGCTTTGCTGATTTTTGACGAGGTTATTACCGGTTTCCGGCTTGCCTTCGGCGGCGCTCAGGAATTGTTCAATATAAAACCGGATATAAGCTGCTTTGGCAAGATAATAGGCGCGGGGCTGCCGGCGGGGGCCTACGGCGGAAGGCGGGATGTTATGGAGATGGTTGCTCCGTCCGGTCCTGTTTATCAGGCCGGCACGTTGTCCGGCAACCCTCTTGTAACCGCCGCCGGTATAGCCCAGCTTAGCTTCCTTCGTGAACATCCCGAAGTATACAAGCATATTGAAACTGAGGCCGGGCGCTTGTTTTCCGGGCTTGCGGAAATTATTCAAAAAAGTAATAGGCGCAATGCTTCCGCCGGGAAAGACGCCGGTTGTGTGGTAAACAGTATTGGCTCGATAGGTTCGCTGTTTTTTACCGGCGAAAAAGTCCGCGATTTTTCTTCCGCGCTCAAGTCGGATACCAAGCGTTACGCCGGTTATTTTTCGTATATGCTTGACAATGGTGTTTATCTTGCGCCAGCCCAGTTTGAAGCCTTGTTCGTTTCGGACTCGCATACCGGGCGTGAAATTGACCGGACATTGGAGCTGGCGGAGGATTTTTTCAGCCGCCCGGAAAGCTGGCGGGCGGCCGCCGGAACGGGGGCGGTGTGAATAAACCCAGCGCTAGTTTGGGCGCCCGCTTTCGGGTAAAACTTCTTTTCGCCGCTTTATCCGGGCTGGCGTTTTGCGCCGGATGCTCCAAAGCGCAAACCGCGGCGGTGGTTTCCGGCGCGGCGGACTCCGGCGGGCTTGGGATACGGTACGCTAAGCATTTTAGTATTGAATATATGCCGGACGGTGTTAAGTTGTTAAGCGATTACAACGAAAGGCGCTGTCTGCTTGTTCCTTATGGTGTGGAGCCGCCGCGTGTGGATTATGATTTGCTCGCGCGTACTCCGGTAAGTAAGGCCTTCTACACATCGACAACACAGGTGAGTTTTTTAGATGTTTTAGAGGATGAAAGTCTTTATGATAGTGTGGCGGCTGTTACAATATCGCGGGAGCAATGGTCTATCGAATCTGTCGCGGAGAGGATGCGCGCCGGAAAGACGGCGTATATAGCTCAGAACAATTCTGGAACGCTGGATATTGAGGGGCTTATCGCTTTGCAGCCGGACATGATTTTCGCGGAGCCGGAGGTTATGGGCGCGGGTAATAATTTGACTCAGTTTGAAGTCGCCGGTCTGCCTTACGCGGTGATAGGCGAATGGCTGGAGGGCGAAACTCTGGCTTCTTTTGAATGGATAAAATTTATCGCGGCGTTTTACAATAAAGACGCTGAAGCGGACGCGGTTTTCCGGCGGCAGGAGGCGCGTCTTGATGAATTAGCGGCTCTTACCGCTGATATTCCAGACGACGAGCGTCCGCTGGCGGCTTGCGGGAGTGTTTTTAACGGTGTGGTTTACACGCAGGGCGGCGATTCCGCTGTGGCGCGTGAATACCGGAAAGCGGGCGGGCGTTACTTTTTGGAGGAGGGTACTGGCGGCGGAGCGCTTCGTCTTACGCCGGAAGAGTTTTTTGACAAGGCGCGGGGGGCTGATATTCTGATGTACAATTCGATGATTTTGTACACGCCGGATAAAAAAGCGCTTTTGGAAGAAAGTCCGCTTTTCGCTGAATTCAAATCTTTCAAGGATGATAAGATTTATGTGCTTGCGCGCGGGTACTACATGAACGGGGCGCGTATTGCTTTGAAGCTGGAGGACGCGATTTCTATATTCCAGCCGGAGTTGTTTAGTCGTGACCGTCGTCTGACTTTTTATGAAAAGCTGCCGGATTAACGGACAGGGATCCTCATTTTAGATTAACCACGACAGACCAAAAGAACTTGCAACAATTTTTGTGTAAACGGTAAATCAAATGGGGACTCTGTCTTCCCCGTAAATGATTGCGAATTGATTGAGGGCCGCCCCCCAATCCCTAATAGGCATAGTCCATTTTTTTGAAATGTTTTTCAAGCCCACGCGTTGCCTCATGAAAAATGTTAACGAAAAATGCGTATGCCTCAAATTGACATCAGCAATTTTACTTTTAGCCGCCTCTGGCATGAGTGATAACGAACAGCAGGAAATCGTCCCAGCTTTGAAACTCAAAGGCCCGGAAGAAGGTACGCAGGGCATTGTGGAATTCGTCCCGTCTTCCAAAATATGAACGGGCTTTTATAAAGTTTTCATCGCAGAGTAT
>JAIRZA010000071.1 GCA_031267475.1 Spirochaetaceae bacterium
AAAAATTCAAAACCGGGCGTTTACTTTTTGAATTTTAAGCCGGAAGTAGACAAACAGTGGATGGATGTAGCCGCTCAATTCACCCGCGAAACAGGAATACCAATGAAAGTCGTTACAGCGGCAAGCGGCACGTATGAGCAGACGCTGCGCGCTGAAATGTCCAAATCAAAACCGCCCACGTTGTTCAACTTGAACGGCCCAATTGGTATGCAAATTTGGCAGGACTACACCGCCGATCTTAAAGACAGCAAAATTTATGAATGGCTTGGAGATAAAGGGCTTGCCATAGGCGCGGGCGGCAAAATTTACGGCATACCCTACGCAATCGAAAGCTACGGCATAATATACAACGACGCGATACTGCAAAAATACTTCGCGCTGCCCTCTCGCGCTGTAACAGACATAAACAATGCCGGCGGCATTAATAATTTTGCCAAACTCAAAGCAGTCGCCGAAGACATTCAGGCCAAAGCCGCGGAACTTGGAATTGCGGGAGCTTTCGCGTCAACATCATTCGCCCCCGGCGAGGACTGGCGCTGGAATACACACTTAGCCAATATGCCGGTGTACTATGAATACAAGCAGAAAGGAGTCAATGATTTAGCGGAAATTGATTTGACATATTCCGGCAATTTCAAAAATATTTTTGACTTATACATTAACAACTCCATCACAGAAAGAAAGATGGTCGGCTCAAAAACTGTAGGCGATTCCATGACGGAATTCGCGCTAGGCAAAGTCGCTTTCATACAAAACGGAACATGGGCGTGGACGCAGATAGCAAACGAAAACGGAAACGTTGTTGAACTGCAAGATATAAAATTCATGCCTATCTATACCGGAGTAAGCGGCGAGGAAACACAGGGAATTTGCGTTGGAACCGAAAACTTTATCGCTCTAAACAGCCGCATAAGCGCGGAAGAACAAGACGCCTCGCTAAAGTTTCTTGAATGGTTGTTTAGTACAGACACCGGAAAAAAACTAGCGTCGGACAGCCTAGGTCTAATTACTCCGTTTACCACATTTTCAGCGGAGGAACGCCCCAGCGACCCGCTGATAAAAGAAATGTACCGTTATCTAAACGAGCCGGGAATTAATTCCGTGCCTTGGGTTTTTACCACGTTTCCAAGTCAGGAATTCAAGAATGACCTCGGCGCGGCGCTCAACGCTTATACAGTGGGAAGCCAAGATTGGAATTATGTAAAAACGACATTTATTGACACTTGGAACTCGGAAAAAAAAGCGAACCAGCAATAGTATGAATAACGGATAAATAAAGAGGCGATAGCTTATGCTTTAACCGCATGAATGAACCGCCTCTTTGTTTTACAAGCATACTTGCGGAAGTTGCCCGGAAACTAAAGTTTCCGCGACAGCCGGTGTTATCGAACAACTCTAATGGAGAAACAATAATATGGAAAAATCCTTAAAAAAATATTTCTGGTTTTTCGTGGGACCCACACTGCTTTGCTTTATAGTAGCTTTTATAATACCATTCATTTATGGAATCGTTCTTTCTTTCGCAAAATTTACAACAGTTACCAATTTGAAGATGGCCGGCTTCAACAATTATATACTTGCCTTTTCCAATCCGGATTTTTTGAACGCGCTTTGGTTTTCGGTGCGTTTTACGATTGTCTCTGTTATACTAACCAACATAATAGCATTCGCGCTAGCGTTGTTGCTTTCCGGCGGCATAAAAGGCACAAACCTTTACCGCACATTAATTTTCATGCCCAATTTAATAGGCGGCATCGTGCTGGGATACATTTGGCAATTTTTGATCAACGGCGTACTAAGCATCGCGGGAGTTACTATTACTGTAAGCGCAAGCTACGGCTTTTGGGGACTCGTTATCCTAAGCAGTTGGCAGTTTATCGGTTATATGATGATAATTTACATCGCCGGCATACAGAATATATCAACAGATATAATAGAAGCCGCAAAAATTGACGGCGCGGGAGGCTGGACCACGCTGACAAAAATCATAGTGCCGCTTGTAATGCCGTCAATCACAATCACTTTTTTTATGTCCGTGGCAAACTCCTTTAAGATGTTCGACCAGAATTTGGCGCTTACCGCGGGACTTCCCGGAAAACAAACAGCGGGAGTAGCGCTAGATATATACAACACATTCTACGGCAGAACCGGCTGGGAAGGCGTAGGACAGGCAAAAGCGCTGATGTTCTTCGTTATCGTTGCGATAATATCGCTTATACAATTATCTATTACTCGAAAACGGGAGATAGAAAACTAATGAATACCAGAAATAGAACTTCACAAGTAAACGGCGGGCATATAATTATCAGCATTATACTTTGCGCCGTGGCGGTGCTGTTTTTACTGCCAATAATACTCGTCGTTTTAAACTCGTTTAAATTCAAGCTTGCCGTTATAAACACACCGTTTGCCCTGCCGGACACGGCCTCGTTTGCGGGTTTAAGCAATTATACAAATGGATTAGCGGCCACAGGTTTTTTCAAAGCCGCCGGCTTTTCTTTTTTCATTACGGCGTTTTCCGTTGCTATCATCGCGCTGTTTTCAAGCATGACAGCTTGGTTCATAACACGGAGCCGAAGCCTTTTTTGCAAAGCGCTTTATTTTGTATTTGCTTTTGCGATGATAGTACCGTTTCAAATGGTAATGTTCCCGCTTACGCACGTAGCAAACGTGCTACACCTCGACAACCCCATAGGCATACTGTTCATTTATTTAGGATTCGGCGCGGGCGCCTCAATATTTTTATACTCCGGTTTCATAAAATCCGTGCCAATCGCCGTTGAGGAAGCCGCCGTAATAGACGGCTGCACTCCAATCCGCGCCTTTTTCAGCGTTGTGCTTCCCATGCTCACACCCATTTCAATTACGGTAGCCATATTAAACACGATGTGGATATGGAATGATTATCTCTTGCCCAGCCTCATAATCGGTTCGGAATACCGCACAATACCAGTCGCCGTTCAATACCTGCGCGGCGGACACGGTTCTATAGACATGGGATACATGATGGCCGTAATCACCATGGCGCTTATACCCATAATCATTTTTTACTTTTTTTGCCAAAAGTATATTATCAAGGGCGTTACAGCCGGGTCGGTCAAAGGTTAAACACGTGCGTCATCACAAACTTTTTTTGAACAGCGGCTTGTGGATGTTTTTCTTGCTTTGCAGCCTTGCGGCCTGCTCGCGGTCATCACCAACGATAGCGTTTTCCACAATGGCGCTAAATTATATCGAGCAGGACGCCGCGCCGGTTCCAACGCTGAATTTCTTTGTAATTGCCAACGATGACGACGGCTACGAAGACCTTGCCGAACTGCGATTATACAACGACTATGAAGGACTCGTCTGGTCATTCACGCCGGAAACATGGACCCGCTACGACGAGTCCGGCAACACATGGCTTGGAAGCAATAAGATAGTCATGGCGGCCGGCGGCGAAGCTTTTCCGAGCGGACAATATCGCGCCATGCTTATAGACAAGGGCGGCGAGCGAACAGAGCGTACTTTTGGCTTTGACATCCCCGCGATACCGCGCTACCCTTTCCCAAAACTTACAATAGTTGAAAACAACTACAAAGTTGATTCGGAATATCCCGAATCCTACCTTGCCTGCTACAACACAGACGGCTCTTACCGCAATTCCATAAAACTGGAATCAACCACAGGCGACATCGCTTCACTGCGGCTAGGCTCCGATATTTTGAGCGTAGCGTTATGGGCGCGTGATACAACTCATTCAACCTCCGCCCTAACAAAGATGATACCCATACGCTGATAAAAATGAGTGATAACGGACTTTCAATTAAAAGCTATGTAACGCGAAACGGGCGGGTTACAAAAGCTCAACAACGCGCGTTTAACGCTTTAGGCGGCAAATACTGTATTCCATTTAGCGATTCGCCGCTCGATTTCTACACCGTCTTCAACAATTACAATCCTGTAACAATAGAAATAGGCTTTGGAATGGGAAGCGCAACAGCGGAAATAGCCGCCGCGCATCCTCAAAAAAATTATATAGGAGTCGAAGTTTTTCGCGCCGGCATAGGACGGCTGCTCTGGGAAATCGAAAACCGCGGGCTTGCCAATGTGCGAATCATCGAACACGACGCCGTACCCGTACTCGAAAAAATGATTCCCGGAGGCAGCTTGGAAGCCGCTCATATTTTTTTCCCCGACCCTTGGCCAAAAACAAAACACCATAAACGCAGGCTTGTAAAACGTCCGTTCACGAATCTGCTCGCATCAAAATTAATGGACGGCGGCTATATTTACATGGTCAGCGACTGCGATGATTACTGCAACTTTGCGCTGTCTGAACTAAGCGAAACGCAAAACCTGATGAATAATCATGAAAAATTCGCGGCGGGACAAGACTGGCGGCCTGTAACAAAATTTGAAAAAAAAGGACTCGCCCGCGGCAGCGCGATAAAAGAACTTTTTTTCCACAAAACAGAATCCCCTGACAAGCCCGATTAACTATATCTACTCGTTTCATTGCTGGCGATTATGGACAGGCGCTTGACGCGCCGCGCCAATTTAGGATAGAGTCATATACTAGATTGTTCCAACACAGTCTCACTTAACATGATTTTAAGGATTCTTATATGTACGCAATTTTTGAATTTAACGGCAAACAGTACAAAGCCGAAAAAGGCGCAGTGTTAAAGGTTGACCACATTGAAGCCGGACCAGGCTCCAAATTTGATATAGATTCTGTTCTGCTAGTCTCGGATAAGACGGTATCTGTAGGCGCTCCCTACGTTTCCGGCGCGAAAGTGCGGGCCGTTGTCGAATCGCACGGCAAGGACCGCAAAATCACCGTGTTCAAGTACATCCCCAAAAAGGATTACCGGCGCAAACGCGGACACAGGCAGCAATTTTCTTTAATAAAAATTGAGGATGTTGCGGTTTCGTGATAAACGCCGGCGCTATATTTGGGCGCGGCGGCTGACATCAAAAGCGCCATGATACAAATTGAAGCGGAGCTAGACAGCAGCGGAGTCCTCGTCGCCTATCGCGCCGCGGGACACGCTGGAGCAGGACCGCGCGGGCAGGACATAGTTTGCGCCGCCGTTTCTGTACTTTCCCGCTCGTTAGTAAGGGCGTTGCAGGACAAAGAAGGCGTAAACATCCAAGCGGACGCGCCGGAACGAGGTGTTTTTTCGGTAGCCATAAACTACTCGGATCACGCCAGACAATTTTTGAGAGGAACAGGGACTTTTCTGCTAGAAGGACTTAATTCTATAGCGGAAGAATATCCTGAATTTTGTAATTTAACTATTGTTAAGAAAAAACTTTCCTAAAATTTCGGGAAAGCGGCAAAATAAATCTTAAAAGCAACCGGCTTGAGCAGGCGGCTTAAGCGGACAGTTTTTAGAATTAAGGCTGTTCCAAAACTTCAGTTTTTGGAACAGGCTCAATTAGCAAGAAAATAGGAGAACTGATATGGCACGTAAACGCGGCGGCAGCGGGGCCAAGAATGGCCGTGATTCAAATCCACAGTATTTAGGCGTTAAAGCGTCTGGCGGCGCAACCGTCAAAGCGGGAACAATAATCGTGCGGCAGCGCGGGACAAAGATACATCCGGGCGCGAATGTCGGACGCGGAGGCGACGACACATTGTTTGCTTTGATTGACGGAGTTGTAGCCTTCTGCGAACATCGCGGACGCAAACTTGCCGCGGTAAACCCAGCTTAACGGGAACACGGAAAGCGGCGGCTTCCGGTCCTTTATGAACAGGTTTGCTGATGAAGCGTTAATCGAAGTATCCTCTGGCAATGGCGGAAACGGCTGCGCCGCTTTCCGCCGTGAAAAATTCGTTCCCCGCGGCGGACCGTCGGGCGGCGACGGCGGGCGCGGCGGAGATGTTGTGTTTGTCGTGCGCCGTAATTTACGAACACTAACGCATCTGCGTTACCAGCAGACATTCAAAGCGGAAAACGGTCATGACGGCGAAGGACGTGAACGCTACGGCAAAAACGGTGAAGACATAACCGTCCCAGTCCCTCCAGGAACCGTGCTAAAAGACAACGAAACAGGCGAACTATTACACGACTTTGGCAAAAACGAGGCGGATATAGTTTTTTTACGCGGCGGAAACGGCGGCTGGGGCAACATACACTTCAAATCATCGGTAAACCAATCGCCGCAGCGCGCGCTGCCCGGCAAAAGCGGTGAATACCGGAAACTGCGCGTTGAACTGCAAATAATGGCGGACATCGGTTTTGTCGGCTTTCCAAACGCGGGAAAATCCTCGCTGTTAGGACGATTTACCAACGCCCGCCCAAAGATAGCCCCCTACCCGTTCACAACAAAAATCCCCAACCTCGGCGTACTTCGCACAGAGGGACGTGATGTCATCCTTGCCGACATACCCGGACTAATCGAAGGCGCGTCGCATGGCACAGGGCTGGGAATACGCTTCCTCAAGCACATTTCCCGCACCCCTGCGCTCGCCTTCCTGATTGACCTTTCGGACGACAACTACCTAGAAGCCTTTGACATACTAAGCGCGGAACTGGAGGCGTTCTCGACCGAACTGCTCAAAAAAAAGCGCGTAGTAATAGGCACAAAACTCGACACGGAAGAAAGCGCCGGACGTTTAAGCGAGTTGCAAAAACGACTGCCAAACGAACAGGTACACGGCATATCCGTCTTTTCCGGAGAAGGACTAGACGAGCTTGCCGGCATTTTCACAAACATGACGAGGCCGTAAATGCCCTTGTGTTTAGCAAGCTCTAAACAGCCTCCATATTCAGAGGGGGGATGCCTCCCCCCGCGCTGCAGCCTCGCAAGCGAGTCTTTCGCTCCCCCCCGCGCCCCCGAGCGCCTCGTTCCGCCAATTTTTTCGTAATGAAATACGCAATACTCGGCGGCAGTTTTGACCCAGTGCATAAAGGGCACCTGAACATGGCCGCCGCCGCGCTGCCCTTGGGTTACGATAGAATCATACTTGTACCGGCTCATCAATCCCCGTTCAAAGCTCCCGAACAAAGCGAAACAGCGGAAGACCGCCTTTTGATGTTGTTAGCGGCAATCTCCGGCAATCTCCGGTTTACAGTGGACGCCTGCGAGATACAACGAGGCGGCGTTTCATACACGATAGATACGCTGGACGACATAATAGAGCGCTACCAGCCGGACGGCAAACCCGCGCTAATATTGGGCGACGACCTCGCCGCGGCTTTCCCGAAATGGAAAGACGCGGAGCGCATAACACGGGAGGCCGACGTTATAATCGCAAGCCGCCGGGCGCCGGCGCGGTCATACCCCTACCCTTGCGCCTTTTTGGACAACGATGTCATGGACATATCCTCCGGCTCCGTGCGCGGCTTAATACAGCGCGGAGAAGAGTGGGAGAGCCTTGTACCAGACGGAGCGCGGCAATTCATCAAAGAACACGGCCTTTACGAGGCGCGGCCAATACAACTGAAAGACGCTGAAAACAGCCCTAAAATACCAGCGTCCGGCGGCGCGGCTTTTATACGCTATGTCGAGGACGCGACGCGGGGAATGATGAAACCCCGCCGTTTCATACATTCGCGCAACGTCGCTCTACATTCCGCCGACCTCGCCGGACGTTACGGAATTGACACCGGCAAGGCGTACATCGCCGGCGTTATCCACGACATTTGCAAAGAATTTAACATCGCAACTATGCGGGAATATGCGCTAAAAGACGGCGCCGCGCTCAACGAACTTGAGCGCGAAAAGCCCGATCTACTGCACGGTAGAGCGGCGGCAATGCTTATACAAGAAAAATTCGGCATACAAGACACCGGCATAATCGAAGCGGCGCGTTTTCACACATCCGGCAAACAAGGCATGGGGGCGCTCGCAAAAATTGTTTACATAGCCGATAAAATAGAAGCGGCTCGGACGACAGTCGATCCCAGCCTGCGGCGGCTCGCGTTCAGCGGCGCGAACAGCGCTATCACCCTCGACGCCTTGTTTAACGCGGTACTCCAAGCGACAGTTGAATGGCTGCTCGCTCGCGGATTGACGGTGGCGGACGAAACCTTGACAATGTATTCTGGATACGCGCATGAAAAAACAAATAGACTTTAGCATCTTTCTTCTTGCCGGAATCATCCTAATAGCGGCCGCGTCTGTTATTTCTGTATTTTTTATATTGAACCGCGATTTTGCGGAAACAAATTTCAGCGAAGGCAGAGCGTCAAGCACACTCTTTGTCATAGAGCACAATGAAAAACCACTTGGCGCGTATATACTGCTTTACAATCAAGGAACAAAACGCGCTGTAGGTTTTGAAGTGCCGGGCGAAGTCGGCCTTATCCTACAGCAGATTAACCGTGTAGACCGCATTGACACCGTTTACCAAAGCGGCAAGATTGAGCCCTATATTAAAGAGATAGGAAAGCTGCTCGGTATAAAGGTGAATTACAACATCGTGTTCGACATGGACAAGCTCGCCGGCGCCGTAGATCTTTTGGAAGGCGTAAACATATTTATTCCGGGCGATATAAAAATATCCGACAGCGGCGACCATATCCTTTTTTCATCAGGCTTTACAAAACTAGACGGCGATAAAACAATCGAATACTTAACCTACCAAAACCCCGATTACGACATTGAAACACCGCAACAGCGCAGCCAGCGTTTTTTTACCGGATTTCTGAAACGGCTAGGCGAAAAAAAGGACTTCCTAAAAAGCGCTGATGTTAATCAACTTTTTCAGAGCTACATAAAAACAAACATGGATAAGCGCATATTAGCGCAATTTATTGACGAATTAGCGTATGTCGATATTGATCGTTTCACAATCTCCCCCATAGGCGGAAATTTGCGGGAAGTTTCCGGCAAACAGCTATTGTTCCCCTACTACGAGGGCAGTTTAATAAAAGATATAGTCCGTCAAACGCTAAATTCTTTGGCGCAGCGAAACGGCAATACCGGCGGCAACAGAATTTTCACAGTAGAAGTGCTTAACGGCGCCGGCATAGCCGGACTTGCGGGGCGCACGGCGGAATTGATTCGCGGCTTTGGTTATGATGTAATAAACATAGGCAATGCCGACAGCGCCGATTATGAATTCACGGAAATAGTAGACCGTTCGAATTTCGGCGGCGAGGCTGAAAAATTCGCGGGGATTATAAATTGCAAACGCATCGTAACGGCGCAAAGCGACAATGCACTCCAAGAAGACGGTACAGTTATGTCTCCGGAAGACGCGGCGTATTCACCTTATGAGTATAAAGCCGATTTCACTCTAATCATCGGAAGGGATTTCAATGGACGATACACTCAAAACTAAAATTACGGGAAGCGGCGTTTCGACGACGGATGCCGCTGTCAAACCTTTCATGGCTAAAACAGACGAGGCTGTAGCAATAGAGTTAGGCCGCTTGCTGAAAGAGCATAACGGCATAAACGTTACGCTCATAGACTTGCGCCCGCTTTCAATATGGACGGATTTTTTCTTGCTAGCCACAGTTACAAGCGCGACCCACCTTTCCGGTCTGCAACGCCGCATAAACGAATTCGCGCTTGAAAACAAATTAACTGTTTTACACGGGCACAAAAAAACAGCGTACGGCAACGGCTGGGATATTTGTGATTTAGGATTTATAGCGGCGCATCTTATGACAGAAGAATCGCGCTCATTCTATGAACTGGAAAATCTTTGGAGCGCCGGCGCTCTTATTAATCTATGAGCCGCGGCAGGAGGGATATATGCAGGACGACATTAAAATTTTATTCGAGAAAATCAGCTCCGCGAAACACTGCGTAGCGCTGACAGGAGCCGGCGTAAGCACACTTTCCGGCATACGCGATTTTCGCGGTAAAAACGGTCTGTACAACGACATGGACGCGGAAAAGATGTTCGACATCGACTATTTTGAACAGGACCCGTCTTACTATTACAAGACGGCGGGAGCGTTTATATATAACGCGGACGAACGGGACGCATCCATTGTGCATACCACGCTTGGTGAAATGGAAAAACGCGGTCTTATAAAAGCGGTCATAACACAGAACATCGATATGCTGCACCAAAAAGGCGGCAGCCGCCGCGTTATCGAGGTGCACGGATCGCCCGAACCGCATTACTGCCTCTCGTGCGGCGGCGTAAGGATGAGTTTCAGTGAAGCCGCGTCTATTGTTAAAAAGGGCGAACTGCCGCGCTGCCCAAAGTGCGGCAGGGTATTAAAACCCGCCATCACGTTTTTTGGGGAACCGCTGCCGGTAAACGCCATGCGCGATGCGGAAAACGAAGCCTCGTCCGCCAGCCTGATGCTTGTACTTGGCACCAGTCTTACAGTTTATCCCGCAGCCGGACTCCCTGAAAGCACACTTCGGCACGGCGGTAAACTAATCATTGTAAATAATATGCCTACACCGCTGGACAGCCGCGCCGGTATGCGTTTCAGCGAACTGGAGCCCGTCTTTGACGGATTGAAAAGATTGTTGAATTAAACCCTAGGGAAACGCTTATTTATTCGTATTCGAATAAATAAGCGCCTCTTTAATGTGCTTTTTCAATTTTCCTGTGGAAAACATTTTCCGCAGGAAAACGAGAAAAATAATAAGAGGTCATACTGATTAGCCGCAGTTAATCAGAGTCGCCCTAATCGTCCTCATAGTCGTCGTCGTCTTCGTAATCATCATCGAAGTCATCGTCTTCAAAATCGTCATCTTCGTCGTCTTCGTAATCAGCATCGAAGTCATCGTCGTCTTCATCATCGTCAAATCCGTCGTCGTCTTCATCATCGTCATCGTAATCCTCGTAATCATCATCAGCATAGTCGTCGTCTTCATCACGAGAAAGACTATATTTTACAAGGTTTCCTTTTATGACACAAAAAAGCATGACAAGCGCATCAGACACACTGCCTTTAGCTGTGAAAACATTTATCATAGCATTTTTTAGGACCATAACACTCTCCAAACAAAAAAATATATCGCCGCCGCCCAATGGCTTATTAAAACGGACTCCTAAAAACATAGATTAAGGTATAGATTCTGTCAAGAAATTTCGCACGCTTTATTCCGCAATCTCGACAACTTCATCAACTTCATCAACTTCATCAATTTCCTCAATTTCCTCAATTTCAACTACAGGCGTTAAGTCCGTAATGGCAAAAAAGTCTTCCCTTCCAACCATACCCTCAGGCTTAGAATACCCGTAAGTAACCGTCTCGCCGTCGCACTGTATTGGCATAGCTATAATCTGCGCGTCCTGCCTAAAATTACCGCCAAGAAAGGCCTCGCTCGAAAGCGCGTTTATGTCTGCTTCAAGAAAATATATCCTGCCGCCCAACGTAAAATCCATCTCTATCGCATAACGCCCTTCAGTCGTTTTCCCTGTATTTTTATCTGTCCAGCGATAAACAAGATCATGCTCAAACACTATGTCCGCGTCATCATTACTAAGTAAAATCTTTCCTTCAGGATTCGCCAGCGTCGGATTAAAGACAGACTTAACATATACCGCGAGCGGACCGTCGTTTTCAGACAGCGAATTCATATTGAACAAGGCGCTTTCTTCTACATCGCCTTTTTTTGTGGTAATCTGTATAGCAATACTTGCGCCATGAATACTCTGAGAGATTTTATAGGCGTTTCCCGTTACAAATTTCGCGACTACGGAAACCGGCTGCATTGTCCATGTAGTACCATCGTCAAAACCGATCTCAAATATGTGTATACCGGGCGACATTTTAACCGTCTGCGAATAGTCGTTATCGGGGCGCGTCCAATATACCTGATAATGATCCACTTTAGACACCGCCAAGTGCGGCGCGATTCTTACCGTAACCAGTTGATCCGCCGGAACACCCATAAGATTAAACACCCCTCTGTCTACCGGAACATCGCACGAACATAAAACAGCGAACATTACAAGAGCAGGCGCGCTCGTAACAAACGCCCTCAGTGCGTCTAGCATCTTTAACCTCATAAAAAGTACCTCCACGTACTTACAGCGCAAAAGCGTTCCTAAAAATTTGGATTTACGGAAGCGCCCGTTACTGGACCAGACCGGATACGGCGAATTATTCTCGCAACCCTCGCAAAACGCGCCGCATTTTGCCGCTTTTTTAGTGTGTACTGCCCAGACGCAAGGTTCTGGATAGCCCTATTCTGGAGTGTATGAAAGCGGTTTTTGCTTGTCAAGAGCCATATTGACGCATAAAATATTTTTCCTTATAGTTATAAAATCTTAAATGAGGCTGTTCCAAAACTTCAGTTTTTGGGGAGACAAGCAAAGCTTGTCCAGCAACCTATGAAAACCGCAGTTTTGTCGTCATCATGACGCGCCCATAGGGCGAAAAACTGCAAGAGC
>JAIRZA010000123.1 GCA_031267475.1 Spirochaetaceae bacterium
AAACCCGCTGGCGGGCAATTAAAACGCAATATCCGGATGCAGACCTCGCGCCAGCTTTTCTATCGTGTAGGCGAGGCGGTCGCCCGGCAGCACGCTTTCAAGCTCGATGATGACGAAACGACTGTTTTTGACCGCTTCGAGCTGCGAAAGAGTATCATTTGCTCTTATTTCCGCGATTTTCGCTTCTACCGAAGGCGAATCATAGTCATGGATGATGATAAAATCCGGAGCGCGTTTAAGCACCTCTTCATAACTCACCGTAATCCACGCCTTTTCGTTAAGGTCGTCGAACACATTTTTGCCGCCGGCATCGTTAATAAGCAAGGTCTCAAAATTAGCGCCGCTGCACGTAAACACACCATCATTGCCGCTGTCATACACCAAGACTTTTACCGGCGCTTTTCCGGCAATCTTCTGCTGTACCGCCGCGATACGCGCCTTTTGGTCCGCAATAAACGCGGCGGCGCGGTCTTCCACACCGAATATCGCGCCCATATCGCTTATTTCCTGATAAGTCTGCTCCAGCGTCTGGGCAGCATCCATATACACGGTAATGCCGTAACCGGCAAGCTCGTCCACATCCAGCCCGTCCGAGCCAAATTCCCAGTCAATGCCATAGATAAAATCCGCGCCGCTTGAAATAACCGCCTCCCGTGTAGCCGAGCTGTGGTTCAATTCGGGGATTTTTTTGAAAACCTCCGCATACTCAGGCAGCGGCCCGCGGCTATGATTGCGCAGACTGGTACCAACGATATAATCCGCAAGCCCCAGCGCGGCTAAAGTCTCCGCGCAGTTGGGACCCAAAGCAAGAACCCGTTCAGGCCGCGCCCTCACCGTAACTATCCTTCCGTAATTATCGAAAGAAAGCGGCGTAAACGCCCCCGCCTGCGCTGTAGCGCCCGCTTTAGCGGCCGCCGCCCCCGTCATTTCTTCGGCCTTGCGCGCGCACGAAGACAGCGCGAGCGCAAGAACCAAACCGGCTGTTACCAGCATAAAACATCTTTTCATAAATCCTCCAAACTCTGGAGGCGGCGCTGATTAACGTGGCTGTTAATCCGCGCCGCCTTATTATTTTTCTCGCTTTCCCGCGAAAAATCACAAAAACTTGTCTTAAAACATCAGCGTTGAAACAGCGCCGGTATATAGGCAATAACAAGTTTGCCCGTCGCCGGATGAATCGCCGCATCGCAGTGAACGCCGAAAATGGAAAAAATATTTTCCGGAGTCAGCACCTCTTCCGGCGCGCCCGAAAGAATAATACGCCCTTCCTTCATCACATAAACACGGTCGCAGTACAGCGCCGCCATGTTAAGGTCGTGAATCGCCGAAAGCACGGTTAAACCGGCTTCGGCGCTGCGGCGCTTTAGAAAATCAAAAATTTTAATCTGATAGCTAATATCAAGGTGATTCGCCGGCTCGTCCAGAATAAGAAAATTCGATTCCTGCGCGATAGCGCGGGCTATCAGCACACGTTGCTTTTCACCGCCCGAAAGGTGTTTGTAGTTCCGCTTCGCCATACTTTCCATGCCAAGATGTTCAAGCGCGTGATGAACAACAGCGGCGTCTTCCGCTGTATCCGCGTCGAACAATTTTTTATGCGGGCTTCGTCCCATAGCGACTATTTCTTCAACAAGAAAATCGAAAGGCACCTCGTTTTCCTGCCCCACAACGGCAAGTTTCAACGCGGCCTCGCGGCTGCGCATCTTAAAAATGTCTTTGCCGTCGAGTGTAATCGAACCGGCGGCGGGCGTAAGGGCGCGATATATATTTTTGAGAACTGTTGACTTTCCACACCCGTTCGGGCCTATGAGTCCGGTAAATTCGCCCCTTTTTACGTTGAGGGCGATGTCGTCTATCGTAACTGTACCGGTATACGAAAAACTCAGATTGTTTATTTCAAGCCGTGTTTCCGCCATTTACCGCTCCCCCGTCTTTCGTTTTAACAGGAAAATGAACATTGGGCCGCCGATAATCGCCGTAAGAATGCCCACCGGCAGTTCTTCCGGCGCAAACAGCATACGCGCCGCGACATCAACCCAGACGACAAGAACGCCGCCCGAAAGAGCCGCGACCGGCAGAACGCGCTTATGATCCGCGCCCACGAGCAGGCGGCTGAAATGCGGAACCATCAGACCGACAAAACCGATTGTCCCGCTCACCGCAATCGTTGTACCCGCCATGAGCGAGGCGACTAGCACGAGCATCTTCTGCGTCTGCCGGACGTTAATCCCCAAAGCGCCCGCGCTCTCATCGCCAAGCAACAGCAGATTGAGGGCGCGGTAGTTCACCGTAAGAGTAATGGTGCAGATAAGGAGTACCGCAAACGGAAGTGTGAGGTAAGCCCAACGAGCGCCGGCAAGACTGCCGGACATCCAGAATGTCGCGTTGTGCAGTCCAAGCGCGTTAGGCGCGGACAGTGTAATGATTCGCGTAAGGCCGTCCATAATCATCGAAATGGCAACACCGGACAGCAAAAGCTGCGTGATGTTTATCCGTCCGCGCACCCGCGATATGGTGTACACAAAAATAATGGTGATTGCGGAACCGGCAAACGCGCTGATTGAAAGCGAATAGGTTCCCAGAAATGAAAATACGCCGAACAGCATCCCTAGTGTAGCGGCGGCGGCGGCTCCCGAAGACACGCCCAGTATAAACGGGTCGGCAAGCTGGTTGCGCACCAGCGCCTGCATCGTAACGCCGGTAACCGCGAGGGACGCGCCAACGATAAGGCCGAGCAGCACACGCGGCAGCCGGAGTCCGCGCACAATGTTTTCTTCAAGCCGCGTCCATGTATGCCCGGTAATGTTTTCCATGCCCGGTATATAACTTGCGATTATTTTAGCCGTTGAAAGCGGCGATACTTTTACCGGACCCAGACCCACCGCTAAAATGAGCGAAAACAGCGCCGCTGCCGCAAGTATCAGTACAATGACGGCCATATTTCTTTTTTCAGGTTGAAAGAGGTGTTTTATTATTGAATTCAAGCGTCCCAACTCCAATGATTGTGCTGGGAGTTCATCTCCGGGCAGAATAATATCACTATTCTGCTTGTTCCTTCGTGGAACGTGTTTGAAAGGTAAAGAAAAAGAAGCAGTTAATCACACGGCTTCATGCCGTAATGATAGTCTAAATGAAATATAAAAAATTTGTCAAGCGAATTGTCCGTACTCACTATGAATAGGACGCTCCCGCCAGAGAAGGACTTCAAGCCAAGCGCCTGCAATCCTTGAACAGCCATTCATACAAGTTTTTGACCGGACTATTCTTTCAGCAACAACAGAGCTTCAGGCGGGAAAAATAATTTTTTTGGAATACTGTATTGCTTTAAATATTTTGAATACTTCCACCAGATTTCTTTTTTCTCTGACAAATCTTTCGCGTCCGCGTTGACGAACAGTATCACCTCTTCAAACGGCTCTGAAGAATGTTTGCTGACGGCTATACGCGCTTCATTGAAACCATTCCGCGCGTTCTCATCGACCGGAACAAGGTCATGCGCACGAATACCGATATGCGTGACACCCTCCACGCTTCCACAGACGCGCAGACTCAGCCCCCAGTCCAGCGCGAATACCTCGCCCTCCCCAATCCGCTTAACAGGCGATATATTTTTACACCCGGTAAGACGCGCCACATTCACAAAGCGCGGGTCTTGAAAAACCTTGCCGGCGCTGTCCTTGATAATCATACCGCCGCCGCTCATCACGGCAAGTTCGGGGCAAAGACGATACACCTC
>JAIRZA010000181.1 GCA_031267475.1 Spirochaetaceae bacterium
GGCAGTGGTTCGCCGCAGGCGGCTAGTGTGAATGCTCCCAGCGTGATTGCGCATAGGGCCGCTGTCAAAAATCGTGTTGTGGATTTTTGTTGTTTCATGGCTTCCTCCAATGATTTGCCGCTGTTGGCGCGGCTGTTGTTTTTGGGGTGAGGATATGTGTGTGTCAAGGCGGTGTGTTTTTGTGTTTCACGCCTGGTTTTGTCTGTTTTGTGTTGTTCTAGTCCAGGTTTGTTTTTCGGGGGGGGGGGGGGACTTGGTCTGTGTTTATGATTCTTTCCGCAAGTGTGTGTTCTGTTTTCATGGTGGTAGTTTACTTCCGCCCGCTTACTTCTGTCAACCCACCCCGCCAGCGGGTTTCCATCCGCTACGCGGTATTATCCCGCGAGTCTCTCATACAACAGGGGCGTGGGGGTTAGCTATTCGAAAATACCGAGCTGAAAGCGCAGCGTTCAGCCGCGCGGCGGCGTACCCACATACGCTGGAACTTTAACGAGGGGGACATGGAGTTTCGCAAAGCGAAACTCCGGAACTCAACGCGCAAAGCGCGTTGAG
This sequence comes from Spirochaetaceae bacterium, assembly GCA_031267475.1. Lineage (GTDB taxonomy): Bacteria > Spirochaetota > Spirochaetia > Treponematales > Breznakiellaceae > JAIRMY01. Next base: position 553 of record JAIRZA010000181.1, read on the forward strand.
CCGCGCGGCGGCGTCCCGCGAGTCTCTCATACAACAAAGGCGGGAGTTTCGCTATGCGAAACTCCCTAAGCAAGCGCATGGCGCTTGCGGCGCAAACTCCATGACCCCTTGGTGAGATACTAGCGGCTGGCAGCCGCGTATGCCAATCGCTTTTATCGGGGCGAAGGCACGAAGTGAAGACGGCTTACTGACTGCCAGCGCGGAGCGCATGGAAACCCGCTGGGCGGGTGGCGGGAAATATTGACATCGGCATGGGTTAAAAAGTATAGTTAGGGCAATAATTATGTATACAAGAAGATTTTGGGTAGACACCGAAACAACAGGATTAAGCGCCGTAAAACACTTTGCGTTTCAAATATCATATTTGATTGAAGAGAACAACACCATCCTGCACAGCCGGACATTAGAACTACGCCCCGACGACTATGAAAAGTACGAATTCAGCAAACAAGCAGAAGCCGTCCATGGATATACACGAGACAAAATCACCACATTCCAGCCAGAACAAGAAGCAATCGCCACACTACTCCAAGACCTAGAACAGTATGGAGAAGACCGCCTAACCATAACCGGCTACAACACCAACTTCGACATCACATTCATAAAAGCGCTGCTCAACCGCGGCAATGCGGCGCGCGCGTACTACAAATATTTTGACCGAATGCACTGCGACATAATGCAACTCGTCCAGGCCTGCCGGATAGCCGGACTAATCAACCTGCCGCACATCAATCTGGAAAACGTCTGCCGCCATTTCGACATAGACACAGAAACCGCGCACCACAGCATGACCGACATACTAAACACAAAAGCCGTATTCAACAAAATCACCAACATACTAAACACACCGCAACAATGCGCTTAAACAAGTTTTTCGACACCCCCGGACAACAAATCTTCAGCATCTGCGGTTGCGGCGGCAAAACATCCCTCATCTGGACCCTAGCGGCGCAATCATCCAACTTAAAAACACTCGTAACAACAACAACAAATATGCAAAACCCCGAACAAGCGGCAAACCTATTCGATTACTTTTTTGACGAACCAGAAACCCTGAATTTACACCCGCGCAAAGGCATAACCCTTGCCGGCAGACGCAAACCATCCGGCGCATCAATATCCTCGCTTTCACTCCCCGCGCTGGAAAAAATAACCCCCTTATTCGATAAAACCTTCATCGAAGCAGACGGCTCGCGGTCGAAACCACTCAAAGCGTGGGCGGATTATGAACCCGTCATCACAGAAAGCACAAGCATAACAATCGGCATTTTACCAGTATGGCCGGTTGGAGAACCCGCCTCTGACACAATAATCCACAGACTCCCGCTATTTACCACACTATCAGGAGCGCGGGAAGGCGAAACAATAACCCTGGAGCATTACATCCCCATCATTTCAGGACAAACAGCAGACGGCGCGGACAAAAACTCCAGCCTTTGCCATTCCCTTTTCAGCCTTGCGAAAGGAAAGAAAATTCTTTTTTTTAACCAGATTGAGGACGAATACAGCATGGAAAACGCGCGCCGCATTACAAATATGCTGCCGCAAAGTTTTAGGAACGAACTATCAGCCGTTATAGCGGGCAGCGTCCGTAACGACAGCGTAACAATCCTTTAGGTGGAAGGCCGCGATGATTTACCAGCGTCTAACTCCAGATCTTCATAACTTTTAAGAAAAGCGTACACAGTTTCGCCGTCTTTTGCGTTGACAACATCAGTGTAAAACGAAGGCTTACGCAGGAAATTAGCCATTTGTTGAAGTATATGCAGGTGAGTTCCAGCCTCGACAGGCGGGGCGAGTATCATCAGTATTAAGTGCACCCGTTTACCATCAAGAGAGCCGTAGTCAACCCCCTGTTTAGAAACACCCAATATACCAAAAACACCATCAATCACCGCCGTTTTGCCGTGCGGAATCGCAATTCCATGCTGCACACCGGTAGACATACGCGCCTCACGCTCTTGCAAAGCGGCGATCACCTCTTTTTTTATATTCTTTTTAGATATCAGACAGAATTGATCAACCATTTCTTCAAAGACTTCATCCTTAGTACAGCCCTTTAAGTCGCAATTCATAAATTCGGGTAAAAAAACTTCACTTAAAAGCATGGTTAATCTAATTCCTTCTGAATCCCCCTATTCGATTTCTCCCGTAGAAGAAGTTTCTTCCGACGGCGCAAGCTCCAGAACAGAAGAGCCGCTCTCTTCGTCTAGCGCAGTCTCGTCCTGCCACCAGTCCACACCGCCTTGCTCCGCGCTCGCCCTGCGTCCCGCGGCTTCAACTCCGCTGTCGCTGGGAGTACGATTAAGCAGGGCCATGCCAAAACTCAATACCAGAAATAGAACGCCCAAGACGGACGAAGCCTTTGTCAGCATATTGCCGGATCGCGAACCGAATACGGAAGAACTGCCGCCGGCGAAAAGCCCGCCTAAGCTGTCCCCTTCCTCATTCTGAACCAATATCAACAGTACAAGCAAAAACGCTACTATAATAAATAAAACGAGTAAAACAACACTCAAAACTGCCATTAAAAAACTCCAAGTATTTTTTATGTTATACTAAAACCGCCGCCGCCGTCAACAGGTAAATTACAATCAACCTTGCCGCCGGGCAAACTTCACTGCCTAAACAGTATATCATGTTAGCTCTCTTATATCAAAAGGGGTTTCTTGATACACATAATTGAGCCAGTTTGAGAAAAACAAGTGAGCGTGCGCCCGCCACCGCACCACCGGAGCCTGACTAGGGTCGTCATTTCTGTAATAATTCTGCGGCAAGTTTACGGCTATCCCTTTTGCCTTGTCGCGGTGGTATTCGGCGTCCAGCGTCATCTGGTCGTATTCCAAGTGCCCGTTAATGTATATTTCACGGCAATTCCGCGCTGTTACAATGAAGGGGCTGCCGCACGGGGTCTGCGACTGTATCGAAAGCTCATGCTTTGCGGTAATAGCGCTCCTGTCGCTTTCTGTACGGCGCGATTGCGGCGCAAGGAATATATCGTCAAAGCCGCGAAAAAGCGGCGTATGCTTCCCGTTTACATTATGGCTGAATATACCAAAAAGTTTGCACGGCAACTGTATTTTAGGCACCCCGTAATTGTAATACAAGCCCGCCTGCGCTCCCCAGCATATATGCAAAGTTGACCATACGTGTTTTTTTGAATACTCAAACAGCTCGCACAACTCGTCCCAGTAGTCCACTTCGGTAAACGGCAGAGTTTCTACCGGCGCGCCTGTTATAATCAGCCCGTCAAAAGCCTCTTTTTTTATTTTACCAAGACTTGAATAGAACCGGTCAAGGTGTCCGGGCGGCGCGTTATACGCTTCGTGGCTGTCCATGCGCAGCAAAGTGATGTCTATTTGCAACGGAGTGTTTCCCAGCAGCCGGAGCAACTGTATCTCGGTAGTGATAGTTGTCGGCATAAGATTCACTATGGCGACTTTCATGGGACGTATATCCTGTCTTCCCGCGCGTTCGGCCGCCATAACGAAAACATTTTCTTGTATAAGTTCACTAAATGCCGGCAAATCTTGAGGTATGTTTATAGGCATAACGGATTATAGCTATTCACACATTTTCTGAAAAGACCCGGCGGCGAGCCGGCGGTGAGCCGGCGGCGGCGGTTTCATTTATATAGCAGTCAATGGCGGCAGCGGGGCTGTTCATATCAACTCTCAATTCTCAATCTTTCCACGGCGTTAATAAACCGCGCAATGAGCGTTTGCCGTGCCTTTCGCGTTCTTCGCTCAAAATGGTTTTCCACGGAATATACCCGCGGTCCGCTCCGGCGTTCTGTTCAAGCCAATCATATTTCAATAAGCGGAGCCGCAGTGCCTCGTCAAGGAAAAGTTGTATCCCGGCCGGTCCGGGCAGCAGGAATGCTATTAATATCGAAACGGCAAAAAAAAGCAGCGCTAAACACGCTGTCCCAATGAAAAAAAGCGGATTGTCGATAAAGAGCAAAAAACTCTTTTTTATAATTTTGATGGATTTGACACTAAGCCGCGCCCGAATAGCGAAAAAGTATTGAGTCGCTATCAGCAATATAATGAGCGTCCAGAAAAACAGCGAGGCCGTCAGCAGTCCGGCGGGGCTGTTTAGAAGCAAATAAAATGGAATTACAAAAATAAATATTAAGGCCGCGATACAGACAAAAAGCCCGTATATTATTCCGCACCGCCATACGGAATGCAGCGCCTTCAAAAAATCATCAAAACCAAAGGTTGCGTAATCGGAGATTTTTCTTACACACATTGCCGAAGCCGCAAGATATACTGAACACCACAAAACGCCTAAAAAAAATATGCAGGCGGAAACCGCGCTTGGAAGCAGCGCAAAGGCCTCCAGCAGCCAGTGAACGAACAGGAAAAACGCGACTGACGCTATAAAGCCTATATTTAACACAGCCAGACGAAGCGCGTTGTCCCACAAATCGAAAAAGGCTTTTTTTAACACAAATCCTATCATAACTCGAACTCTATGCCGATATTATCGGTAGGAGTCCTTTGTCTGTTAATGAAGAAGTT
>JAIRZA010000088.1 GCA_031267475.1 Spirochaetaceae bacterium
ATTCTTTGAGCGCTGTTTCGACATCGCGGGTGATGTTGATGAACTCTCGTTCTCTATCCGTGTTAAACCATAGCTCTTTTGTGTATGTCTTCATAAAGCATATCATGGCAAAAAAATCACATTTTGAGAAGCTCCTCTCGCCACCGCCAGCGGGTTTCTGCAACAACAGGGGTGTGGAGTTTCGCTCCGCGAAACTCCTAAAGCAAAATGCGTAGCATTTTGCTACGCTACGCGGTATCATCCCCGCGAGTCCCCCGCAACACAAAAAGAAGTCTCACCGGTGGGCGTGGGATTTCTCATAACGCGCCGCCCTGCGGCGTTTCCTATCTTCCCTCCCCTAGCGCCCGCCACGATGCCCTGATATATATGCGCCCACCTATTGACACACAAGGGCTAGCGTACTATATTGACTTCATAAATATAAACCACTATATATAAATCACTGGGAGTAAAATAATGCGGTGCCCAAACTGCGGCAATGTTGACGATAAAGTCCTCGAATCCAGAACTCTTGCCAACGGCGACGCCGTGCGGCGGCGGCGGGAGTGCGGCGACTGCGGATACCGCTTTACAAGCTACGAGCGTATAGAAGAAAAGCCGCTTATGGTGGTAAAGCGCGACGGCAGACGGGAGCCTTTTGACCGTAACAAAATCGAGGCGGGTTTGGAACGGGCTATTCAGAAACGTCCTGTGTCGCGCATGGACATCGAGCAGCTTGTCAACGAAATTGAAGATAAGACGGCTATTTCCGCCGGTTTGGACAGGGAGACATCCACGAACCTTATCGGCGAAATGGCGCTGGAAAAGCTGGAGCAGCTTGACAAGGTGGCGTATATTCGTTTTGCGTCTGTGTGCCGCCGTTTTGAGAATCTTGACGAATTTATTCAAGAAATTAAGAAATTAGGGAGAAAAAAATGATAAGAAATGTTGTAAAACGGTCGGGCGAAGTAAAACCCTACGACCGCGCTAAAATTAAAAATGCTATTTCCAAGGCTTTTGCCGCCGTTCAAAAGGAAAAACAGCATAATCATGCTGAAACAGACAAGGCGGACAGCAAGAAAATAGAGGCGATAACCTGCCGCGTCGAGGAAATGATCTCCGCCATGATGAATTTCAGGCACGAAAAATCGATTCCGGCGATTGAAGAAATACAGGATCTGGTCGAAAACGCTCTTGTCGAAGCGAAAGAAACCGCTGTAGCTAAAGCCTACATCTTGTACCGCGCCAAACACGACGCTATGCGCGATACTAAAAAGCTAATGCTTAATATCGATGAAACGATGGACGGCTATCTAAAGCAGTCGGACTGGCGGGTCAACGAGAACGCGAATGTAAATTATTCTTTAGGCGGACTAATTCTGCACAACTCCGGGAGCATTACCGCGAATTACTGGCTTAAAAACATCTATTCGCCCGAAATCGCGGACGCTCACAGGGACGCGGACTTTCATCTGCACGACTTATCCATGTTTTCCGGCTACTGCGCCGGCTGGTCGCTGCGCCAACTCATAAAAGAGGGACTAGGCGGCGTTCCGGACAAAATTACCAGCAAACCGGCAAAGCATCTTTCAACATTGATGCAGCAGGCGGTAAATTTCTTGGGCTGCCTTCAAAATGAATGGGCGGGGGCGCAGGCCTTCAGTTCTTTTGATACCTACATAGCTCCATTCGTTAAAGCGGACAACATGAGCGACAAAGAAGTTAAGCAGTGCCTTCAAAGTTTTGTTTTTGGCGTGAACACACCGAGTCGCTGGGGCAGTCAAGCGCCGTTTACTAACATCACGCTGGACTGGACGGTCCCGGACGACCTCAAAGACAAAAAAGCTGTAGTCGGCGGTAAGGAGATTGATTTTACATACGGGGACTGCAAGCCGGAGATGGACAGGGTGAACAAACTTTTCATCGAACTGATGCTGGAAGGCGATGCGGAAGGGCGCGGGTTTCAATATCCCATTCCCACCTACAACATTACCTACGATTTCGACTGGGACAGCGAAAACACCCGCTTATTGTTCGAGATGACTTCCCGTTACGGTACGCCTTATTTTCAAAATTTTGTGAATTCCGATCTTAACCCGGGCGACGTCCGCTCAATGTGTTGCAGACTTCAACTTGATAAACGCGAATTACGCAAGCGCGGCGGCGGGCTTTTCGGGTCTGACGAACTGACCGGCTCAATCGGCGTTGTTACAATAAACCTGCCCCGAATCGGCTATTTATCAAAGAACGAGGATGAATTTTTTGACCGGCTGCTTAGTTTGATGGAGCTGGCGAAGGAATCCCTCATTATAAAGCGGAAGGTTGTAAACAATTTACTGGAATCGGGGCTTTTCCCATATACAAGGCGCTATCTTGGTGCGCTGGATAATCATTTTAACACAATAGGACTTGTCGGGATGAACGAATGTCTGCGGAATTTTTTAGGACCGGATGTTACAATCAGCACGAAACAGGGACAGTCTTTCGCTCTTAAAACACTTGAATTCATGCGCGGCAAGCTGGCTGACTTTCAGGAAGAAACCGGCGACCTGTTCAATCTTGAGGCGACTCCCGCCGAATCTACTTCGTACAGGCTGGCTAAACACGACAAAGAGCGCTATCCTGATATTATTACAGCGGGGGAGGATGAACCGTACTACACGAACTCAACCCAGCTCCCCGTCATGCAGACAGACGATATTTTTGACGCGCTGGATCTACAGGAAAAATTGCAAAGCGCTTACACCGGCGGCACTGTCTTTCACGCCTTTTTGGGCGAGGCTATAGACGACTGGCGCGCCTGCCGCGACCTTGTAAAGGCCATGGCTCAAAATTACCGGATCCCGTATTTTACTATATCGCCTACTTTCTCGGTTTGTCCGGTACACGGTTACCTGAAAGGCGAGCATTTTACTTGTCCAAAATGCAAACAAGAACGGGAAGACGACCTGCGCAGCCGTATAGCCGCCCTAGAATCCGAGCGGGAGGCCGTTCTAAAGACAGCCGTTTAACCGGACGCCGTCCCCCGCTAAACAGCGGGGGACGGCGGGGCGCGGCGCCGCAGTTGCTGGAAAACGGGGAGGGACACAGCGTCATAGCTGTTAGAAAAAATTCGCTTTACAGGGGGGAATGTAACGCAATAACTGTTAGAAAAATCAGCTTACGAGAGAACTACAGTGTCATAACTGTTAGAAAAAAAATCGCTTTACGGGAGGGAGCACAGTGTCATAGTTGTTAGAAAAAATTCGTTTTACGATAAAAATACAGTGTCATAGCTGTTAGAAAAACTGTTAGAGAAAATTGGAAAAAAGAAAGAATATAAGGAGATTCTTTATGAGAGAACTTAAGGAGATTGAGAAAGATTTAGAGCAGGCCCGCAATGAGCTTGCCAACGTAGAAGGACGCACCGCCGAAGTATACAGCCGGATAGTCGGCTATTACCGTTCTGTACGCAACTGGAATAAAGGCAAGCGCGAAGAATTCAAAGAGCGCCGCCTATATGATATAGAAACACTAACACCGGAAATTGCGGCTTGCGCTACTTGCGTAGTAGGCGAAGCGCGCGCGACGCTGTCCAAAGAACTCGACACGGCGGCTGAATCATCCGCGCCCCGCGTACTATTGTTCGTGAAACACGGATGCCCCGCCTGCCCGGACGCGAAAGCCGCCGCCGGAAAACTGGGAATTCCGGTAAACACCATAGATACGGCGAGCGAAGACGGCATTGCCGAAGCCGCGCGCAGAAATGTCATATCCACACCCACAGCCATCCTGCTTAACGAAGACGGCAAAGAACTAAACCGCGCCCGCAACAGCGCCGGCATAGCTTCGCTGCTGAACTTCAGCACCGCCGGCGAACCCGCCGAATACAAACGCGCCGCGTCATGAACATAGGGGCGCTCGTTCACTTGTAAACGGGTTACAGTACGCTCCGCGTTAGCATACCGGCGAAGATTCGACAAAGGCGTGGGGCGTCTAACACCCATCAAACTATTTATCAAACTGCCGCAGGAATTCATTAAAACGCCGCGGCAGCTTTGTAACAAAACGAGAGCGCCCCTTGCCGTCCGGCAAGACTATTTCAAGCGACTTTGCGTGCAACGCAAGCGTTGGACGCAAAGCCGCAAGCGAGCCGCGCATATTCACCGGACGGCCGTATAAGGGGTCGCCTATGATAGGATGCCCTATAGAACGCAAATGAACACGCAGTTGATGCGTTCTGCCCGTCTTAGGACGCAGCAACAACAACGAACACCCGCCGGCGCTCTTTATCACACGGTAATACGTTACCGCGTTTTTACCGCCGTCTTCTGAAACAGAGAAACGCTTACGGCAATATTTATCCCGGACAATGTTTGACGAAATTACGCCGCGTTCCTGCGCGGGACACCCTTTGACAATTGCGGCGTAAACCTTGCGCGCCGTTCGCGCCTTGAATTGATCCGCCAAAAAAGCAAGCGCGCCGGCGTCCCACGCGGCGATTATAAGACCCGATGTATCTTTATCCAAACGGTGGACAATAAACGGACGAAAACCATCCTCAAATCCGGCGGCGGCGGTGGTTTTTGCCCGCTGAGTAAACCGCCAAAGCAAAGCGTGAACCAAAGTGCCGCTCCAGTTTCCCGCGCCCGGGTGAACGACCATTCCCTGCGGCTTGTTCAATACGATAACACGCTCGTCCTCGTAAACAACATTTAGCGGTATATCCTCCGGGATAATGCAAGCCGGGGGACATTCATCCCACGACAGACGCAAGTCATCACCGGATTTTACAAGGCGCGATATTTTTACAATTTTGCCATTCACCGCTGCGCTTAAACGCCTCGCCTTAATTTGCGAGCGCGGCATTAGGCCTAGATTTTCCGCGATATAAACATCAAGCCTTTTTATTTCAGATGACGGCAAATCGACAGTCCCGCAATAATCACCCACAATCAATCCCTAAATCAGCGTTGCTTTAGCGTATTTTTTCGCAAGGAAGGCCTCATTCGGCATAATCAGAATCAATTCCAGCGCCCGCCTCTGCGTCCGCATCCACTCCTGCGCCCACATCCGCGCTCACACCTGCATCCGCGCCCGTCCCTGCGCCCGCGCCCACATCCGCGCCGCTATCGCCTACAAGATGCCGGATAATTACCGGCTCGCGCGGCGGATTCGCCAGTCTCATATCTTCGGCTTTCTTGCGCTTGTATTTGATTATTATATGATCGGCTATGGCGGCCAGCGCTGAAATGCTGAGCGCAAGGACTATGGTCGTAAGAAATTCGCTGCTCGTCATCGCGGGAGCGCCCGCCGGTTTCAAAGGCCAGGGCAGATAACGCTGGTCGCCGTTATGCTCAATGGTGCGAAAAATATCTACCGTTACTGAGGAGACTATCCATGAAAAAGGTATCGTGCCGAAGGCGATAATTTCACCCCGCCGCAAATCTTTGCTCCATTGCGGGAATTGAATTTCTTCAACAGAAATTGTTCCAGCGGCGGTTTGGGCGGACAACGGGAAAATCCCCGCTGTAAATATCAAAAACAACGCAAACCACGCCGTTTTACCCGGCAGTTTCAAAGCGCTCCCCAAAAATGGCTGTTCCTATGCGGAGCAGTGTTGAACCTTCTTCGATGGCTATTTTAAAATCGCCCGACATTCCCATCGAAAGGCAGTCCCAGTCGCAATCCGGGAAAGTCCGCCGCAAGCGCGACTGCGCTTTTACCAGATTGCGAAAAGCGCCGCGTATGGCGGCATCGTCATTGATAAAGGGCGCCATTGTCATGAGTCCGGCGGGTTTAAGGCCGCCGGCTTTTGAAGCCGCGGATTCGAGCGCCGCCTCCACTCCCGCGCATAGCGCGTCTTCATTTCTAAAGCCTGATTTTGTTTCTTCGCCGGCATTCAATTCGAAAAGTATCGTCAGAGGCGCGGGCGAGTTTGATGCCGCAATGCGTCCTAATTCGCGCGCTATATCATCGCTGTCGACCGATTCTATGCAGTCAAAAAGCGCGGCGGCTGTCTTAGCTTTGTTTCGCTGTAAATGCCCTATCAAATGCAGCGCGGTATCGGGATAGCGGCTCTTAAAACTGCTGAATTTTTTGGCGGCTTCCTGCACACGGCTTTCGCCGAAGAGTCTTAAACCGGCTGCGGCGGCTTCTTCTATGAGGGATATTTCTTGAAATTTCGACACGGCCATCAGTTGAATTTCGTTAAGATTTCGCCCTGTCCGCAGGCAAACTTCGTGTATCTCGTCTTTGATTCGCTGGATATTTTCAGAGATTCCCATTCTTTTTATAATATCAAAAACCACGCGGAACTGTAAACAGGTTTTTT
>JAIRZA010000158.1 GCA_031267475.1 Spirochaetaceae bacterium
GTTTTCATTTTTATGAAGGCTGCGCCTCGTCGTCAGCGGCTTCCTCCTGTAAATCACGCAATGTCTTGGTGTTTTGTATAAGCTGATAATAGACACCCTCGCGGAGAATTTTTACCGCCTCTTGCAACTGCACGTCATATTCCAAATCGTAGACAGGCGCTATAACCGTGCGGTTTTCCTCGTCACGAATAAGCCGGCGCAGTAAAGGAAAATCCAGTCCGTATTCATCCTGCAACTGCCGGGCAAAACCATCAATTACACCCGGCGCGGCTTTTTTATTATTTTGGACAAATTTAGGAATCGCGTTTGAAGCGATAAGTTTATTAAGTTTTTCAGCATCTTCATTAGAAAACGCCGGAAATAAAATTTCACGGTCCGGCGGAATTCCAATTTTATCAATGTTTACATCGCTAGGCGTATAATAACGCGCGGTTGTAATCTTAAAACCTGATTTTCTAAGCGGATAAACTTGTTGAACAGAGCCTTTGCCAAATGATTTTTCTCCGACAAGATAGGCGCGTCCGTGGTCTTTAAGCGCCCCCGCCACAATTTCAGACGCGGACGCCGAACCGTGGTTTATCAATACAACAATAGGGATGTCTTCCGATACAAGAGGGTTGCTTCCCGCATTATATACGGAATTCTGTTTGGCTATTCGCGATTTTACCGAAACAACAGTGCCGTTTTTGATGAACAGATTACAAACGCTGACAGCCGTACTCAAAAGACCGCCGTAATTGTTACGCAAATCGAGTATCAGCGCCTTGTATCCATTTTCTTTGAAAGATTCCAGCGACTGCCGCGCCCTTTCGGCCGTCATATTGCTAAAGCTGATGAGCCTGAGGTATCCAATATCGCCAATCATCGCCTGTTTAACCGTAGGCACTTCAATTATGGCGCGTGTAAGAGTTACAGGAAACTCGATATTTTCGCCGCGCCGTATAGTCAAAAATACTTTATCGCCCGCCGGTCCTTTAAGCCGCGCAAGCACCTCGTCCAGCGTTAGGTCGGAGGTGCTCTCCTCCCCTATCTTTATTATAAGATCGCCGGGTTGTAAACCGGCTTTCCAGCCCGGGCTGTCTTCTATCGGGGACGCTATCTCGACATACGTCGACGGCTTCGATATATACAATCCTATTCCGCCATAGCTGCCTTTTATGACATTCTGATCCAGATCCGTCATGTCCTTTTCTTTTAAAAACGATGAGTATGGATCGCCGAGAGCGTCGAACATACCGCTCATAGCGCCCTCATACAGCGTTTGGGCGTCGACCTCTTCAACATAATTTTGCTGGATGAAATCGAAAACCGTTTGTATTAACGATTTGTACTGAGGCGAGGACTGCTCCTGCGTGATCGACTGCGCTCCGGCGTTTTGAACTGAAGCGTTGATGATGAAAAAACAAAGCCCGGCTGTCAGAAGAGTCCAAAAAATCACTGGCGGCGCTTTTTTAGGACGGGGAAAAGAATCGTGTTGTTTACGGATTAGCGGCATAATAAGAAAGTATTGACGATTGAATTGTTATAGTCAAGTGGCGGGCGGCTGTTTTTCCGCGTTATGCGAAGCGGCCGAAGCATAAACTTTAAGCCGGACATCGGCGCGCCTCACTTTTTGCTGCGCGGCTATACGCTCAAAGTGAAACGGCGCGCTGTTCAGAATTTCTTCCGCGTCTTTTTTTGAGTGAATAACCCTGTCATAATCTATTTCTTCCGGCCATTCGGCGGAATCAGCCAGCAATACGGTTTTGTGCCGTTTTACCTCGATTATGCCGTTGCTGATAAAAGCCGTTTTCCAGCCTTCCTTCAAATCTTTGATTCGTATGGCGCAACATTCTACAGGAGCGGAGAAGCGGGCGTGATTCGCATAAACACACACTTCGCCGTCCGCAATCGTTACTAGCAGGGCTTCCACCGGGTTGGAAAAAAACAAACGGTACGGCGTATAGATTTCAAGAATATAAGAGACCGGCATATTTACTCCTTGTGTTTTGCCAATACGTCTTCAACACCGCCCACCATGAAGAATAGTTGCTCTGGGATATTGTCCAGTTCGCCGTCAAGTATCATTTTGAAGCCGCGTATAGTATCTTTCACCGGCACATATTTACCAGCCACGCCGCTGAATTTTTCGGCGACAAAGAACGGCTGGCTGCAAAAACGCTGCACTTTGCGGGCGCGGGATACGGCAAGTTTATCTTCGGCGGAAAGCTCGTCCATGCCGAGTATGGCGATTATATCTTGCAGTTCATTGTATCGTTGAAGAAGCTGCTGCGCCCGTCTAGCCGTCTCGTAATGTTCCTTGCCGACAGTGGACGGCTCAAGGATGCGCGAAGTAGAAGCCAGCGGATCGACAGCGGGATATATGCCTAAGTCAACGATTTTACGGTCAAGGACTGTGGTCGCGTCCAGATGGGCGAAAGTGGTAGCCGGCGCGGGATCGGTAAAGTCGTCAGCCGGCACATAGACCGCCTGCACACTCGTGATTGAGCCGCGCGATGTGCTGGCGATGCGTTCCTGCAAAGCGCCCATCTCGTTTGCAAGCGTAGGCTGATACCCAACAGCGCTTGGGATGCGCCCTAACAGGGCGGAAACTTCGGCGCCCGCTTGTATGAACCGGAAAATATTGTCAATGAACAGAAGGACATCCTGCCCGGACTCGTCGCGGAAGTATTCCGCCATCGTCAAACCTGAAAGAGCTACACGCATACGAGCGCCCGGCGGTTCATTCATCTGTCCAAAAACAAGCGCGGTTTTTTTAATTACGCCGGAATCGTTCATTTCGTGCCAAAGATCGTTTCCCTCGCGGCTGCGCTCTCCAACTCCGGAAAACACCGAGTAACCGGAATGTTCCGTTGCGATATTATGAATAAGTTCCATTATTATAACAGTTTTACCTACGCCCGCGCCGCCGAAAAGTCCTATTTTACCGCCCTTTGCGTAAGGAGCAATGAGGTCGATTACTTTTATTCCTGTCTCAAAAACCTCTGTGGCCGGTTTTTGTTCGGCGAAAGGCGGCGGCGCGCGGTGGATGGATTCATATTTGTTATCAGAAAACGGACCGACATCATCAATGACATTCCCGGTTACATTGAACATACGGCCTAAAACTTCCTCGCCCACCGGCACCTTGATAGGGCCGCCTGTATCCAGCGTTTCCAGTCCGCGCATCAGCCCTTCTGTAGCGGACATCGCTACGCATCGCACACGGTTATCCCCAATATGCTGCAAGACTTCCATTACCACTGTGCGGCCAGGCTGTCCCGAAATCCCGGCGCCAGCCTCTACTTTAACTTCTAAAGCATTAAGAATCGCCGGAACTTCGCCTTCTTTGAAGCGCACGTCTATTACAGGTCCGACTATCTGAGTTATAATTCCAACATTGCCCAATCGAGAACTCCTAAGCCTAAGGCAGTTTTAGCTAACTGTATATTTAAGACTTTACTATTTTGCGTTATTGCTTGTCAATAGCGCGAGCCGCCTAGCCAGCAAAAATAGACGCGCGGCTAAAAATCATCTGAAACCTCGCCGGAAATTTTCACCGCCGTAGTCTTTTACCCGGCAGCCTGCGACAGTTCTTGCTGTATCGTAAAAATCCTCCGGGCGTCCCGGCGCGTCCGTTGCCAGCTGCCGCGCCTCGCATCGAACAAGCCAATTAGTTTGACAACGCGGTTTATAAATAAAAAGTGCTTTATTATCCGGCTTGTCATCAAAACAATTCCAACTGCGCGTTATTTCTTTTTTCATCAAATACGCGCATATAATTAAACAATCCGTCTACATCATGTACTATATTATTTTCATCGCATATTTTATTGAATAGTTTCATAAGATATTCATTGTTATCGCTGGTTATTATATAATCATTTTTATACTTTATTTGATACATTTCTTTTAATCCGGGAAAATGCCTGTCAAGATTTTCATAATAATATTCCCTGTCTCCGTTACGCAATGTCAAACCCATACCAAAACATATTATTCCATACACTTTCGCTTCTATGCAATAATTCAATATTCCAAGCAAATTTTCTTTTGTGTCGTTTATGAAAGGCAGCACGGGGCTTAGCCATACTATGGTCTGAATACCCTTGTCGCGCATTGTTTTTAATATATTAAACCGTTCGTTTGTCGTAGACACATTTGGTTCAATTATTTTACACAATTTTTCGTCAAATGTGGTTAAAGTTGTCTCTACAATACATTTCGCGTTGTTGTTGATTTTTATCAGTAAATCAAGGTCTTTTAATATTAAATCTGATTTTGTCTGTATAACCAATCCAAATCCATGTTTTTCTATAATTTCCAAACAAGTTCTTATGTTGCGCAAATTTTCTGTTATTGGGATATACGGGTCGCTCATAGCGCCTGTAGAAATCATACATTTTTTATGTTTGGATTTCAGTTTTTGTTCCAACAGCGCCGGCGCGTTAATTTTAATTTCTACATCTTCAAAATCATGATTCATATTATAACATTTACTTCTTGCGTCGCAATAAATACATCCATGAATGCAGCCGCGGCTGATATTCATGCCGTTATTTGATGATAATATACCTTTTACTTTTTTGAAGTGCATATAAATACTGCTCCGCATTACCAGCGGCGGCGGCGCTGGTAATGCGGGATTCAGGTTTCAGGCGCTCAAGGCCTCGTAAGCGTCCGCTATCCCGGAAATAAGAGCGCTGTCGGAAAGACCGGTAATTTTGCTTATAAGGGACTTCATGCCGTTTATATCGAGCCCTGTTCGCATACTTTCAAGTTTGACGCTTTCCGCGTCCCGCGCGTCCGTATGCGCCAGTACAAAAGCGCTTGTTTCAAGCAGAGCCGGATAAGGCAGCGAACGTTCCTTTAGTTCGCGGATAGGGCGTATGAAACGCTCGTTAAAACCAAGTTTCCTGATAGGATCCCGCGCTACACGGGAGCACGTGTCGGGATTGTTCGGATTTTCAAAGCGGTCTATGATTTTTTCAATGTAAGCCTCGTGCGCCGCCTTGTCAAATCCCCATTTTGCGATTAACAAACTACCCGTTTCGTTAAGAATCTCGCGCAGACGGGAAAGTATTTTCGGATCCGCTACGGCCTCGCCTATGGTTGCATAACCGCGCCGCATACCGGAGTACGCCACAGCGGCGTGTCCGGTGTTCACAGAAAAAAGTTTTCGCTCTATATAAGGCTCAAGGTTTTCGACATAGCTAACGCCGTCAAGCGTAATATCAAGCGCCTTTCTGTCTTTCTGGGATATAATCCATTCCTTAAAAGGCTCGACTGTAACGGCAAGCGGGTCATCATGATGCTGCACCGGCACGATACGGTCTACAGCCGCGTTTGGAAAGCCTATATAATCACGCGCGTAAGACAGAGCGTCTGTGGAAAGGTACTTACGAACCTCTCCCGCAAGAAATTCGCTGCCGCCTATCATGTTTTCGCAAGCAATAACATCAAGCGCGGCATTGGGATTTTTTTCCCGCCGCGCCTCAATCCCCCGCGCTATTAGTTCCGCTATCCGCGGCAGCACGGCTGGCCCTATCGCAGTGGTAACAATATCCGCGGACGCTACAGCGTCTATCACTTTATCGCCGTCTGTCTTGCTGTTTATCCCGCTTACACCGCTTACCGTAAGATAGTCTTTGGTTTTACCGGCAAATTCTATTTTGTACGAGCCGCGGCTGCGTAATTCGTCGATAATAGTCTCGTTTATATCGACAAAATCAATATGGAATCCATTTCGGAACAAAACCTCGCCAATAAAACCGCGCCCAATGTTTCCCGCGCCGAAATGCACCGCGTTTCGCCCGCTCATGCTTCCGTTTCTCCGTTTGAATTGCCGCAAAACATATTGTAAATAGCTTCGCGGCTTTTTTTATTGATGAGTTTAATTACATCGTCTCCATCATCAATGTTGTCAACAACGTTTCCAAGTATATCCAGGTGTTCTTCTCCCTGAGCCGCGATGCCGATTACAAGATGAACGGGAGCGCCGTGCCAATCTATAGCGTCGGGATATACAAGAACCACAATACCGGCGCTCAGCACATTTTTCTTGTAATCCTTCTCGCCGTGCGGTATAGCGATAAAATTTCCTATCCCGCAGCTAAACGAGTGATCCCGTTCCAGCATACCTTCTACATAACGCTGTTCGGCATAACCGTTGTCAACCAGCATCTTACCGCAGCGGGCGATGGCTTCATCGCTCGTTTCTTTTGGCAAATCAAGAATGATATTCTCGATTTTAAGAATTTCTTTTGAATCCGACATACTAATCTCCTAATTTTTTAAAGTTTCTTTGCAAAATTGAACAAGATATTCTGATATTTCATCTTCCAGCATAGCGCGCGCCTGTTCAACGTCCCCTTTGTGAACGACTTCAAGAAAGGCGTCGTTTTCTACAAGAGCGCTGCTGACTATTCCCATAACTTCATTCAAACTGTCGCTGGTAGATTTCATGCTGTAATTTCCGGAGGCTGCGTCTTCGGCATTGTCCTTAGGCAGCAGCATAAGCATACCGCTTTTAGCGCCGTTAAAATAGCGGTTGGTAAAACCGCCTCCGCCCGAAGGCGCAATAATAGCAAGAACAGGGGCGCTTACCCCGGCGGCGCGCGCGTGTAGCAGTACAATGGCGAGCCGGTCCAAAACCTGCGACGATACAGCCTCGCGCTCAAGCAAGGCTTTCTCCACAAGGGCGGCGCCCGCTTCGCCATTCCCGGCGGCGCGGGCGGAAATCCTCACCAGTTCTTCAAAGCTGCAACTGCCGGTTACCTCTATACGCCGTATGCTGGCAAGCAGTTTCCGTATATCCTCCAGCACGGCGGCAGTCCGCCCGGCGCGTTCGGCAAGCGGCGATCTTCCGGCGGAAGCGCCTTTTGTTTTTTTAACGAAAGCATAACGGTCTATCATCCGGCGTATATTCTCGTGATCTTCATCGCTCAAAAATGAATTGACCATGACAACCGGCTTATCGGTTTTTAGCGCCTTATCCGGTATCAGGGAAATCAAAAAATCGTAACTATCGAACGAGTCGCAGGAATAATCATTTAGGTCTATTTCCAGTTCATCTTTGTAGCGCCGCCTAATCTGGGAAGCAAGCATATACGAAACGCCTATGCCGCCGGCGCACAGGATGCAAACGCGAAGCATACGCTTGCGGGTGTTTTGCGCCTCGATGTTGAACAGCACGGCGTAAAAGTGCATGGCTATCAACGACGCCTCGTTTTCCGGCACAGGACGACCAAGCCGTTCCTCCAGCGCGGACATCGCCCGCAGGCTTTTCTTGAACAAACCGGGGTGCTTTACGGCGATTTCATCATGCAGAGGATTTGGCAGTTCCATTTGCCGTTCCAGCCTGTCCAGCGCCGCCCACAGATGAAGGCTTAAGCCGCTCAATAAATGCTCGTTCAATTTAAGACTCGGCGCAAGTTCAGGATCGAAACGGTCTATCATCTCATGCACCAAACACATGATATAAGCATAATCGTGGGTTTCCGCCGGGTTGAACGGATTTCGCAGCATGGCGCGGCAAGTTTTAAGCTGGCGGGCTATTGCGAAACGCTCCGCCTGCGGCAGATTAACAGAAAAACGCTCTTCTATTTTGTCAGCTATAAAATCAGACAACTTGTAAAGATAAGCGCCGCCTTCCGGCGCTTCCGCGTCCACAAGGCGGCAGCCTTTCTCTATCCGCTCTATGCTGACAACAAGAAAAAGCGCGAGCATCTTCATGGAATCAGCCGTCATCCAGTCAAACGGGCGGGCAAAGGGTCCGGCGAATAGTTCAGCCACGCCGTCTTTTATGACAGGCGGCGGGTAGGCAAGCGCTTCCAGATAAGGCAAATCCCCCATGCGTCCATCCCGGGCGATGCGGCTGATTAGCGCGGCGCGAATATCAGCCTCGCCGCCGGAATAGCAGACGCCGAGTCCCGGACGGCGTATCAGTTTGACAGACCGTCCGGCAAGCCATTGACCAAGTTCGTTAAGATCATTGCTTACCGTTGTCTCGCTGGCCCCAAGCGCGTAGGCAAAATAAAACAATTTATGCACATCATTGTCGTCGAACAACTCTACAAGAAGCCCAAGAAGCCGCTCCCGCCGGTTTTCCGGCATGGCGGGGCGCTTTTTCCGCAACGCCTCCGCGAAAGTTTTTCGCGCCCCCGCCGTTCCGCGTAGTTCCAGCCCCTTTCCCGGGATAGAAACAAGCGCAATGTCATAAGGCGCAAGAACAGCTTCGGCGTTTTTAAGCTCCCTGAACAAAGTGCGGCGGCTGCTCCCCAACTCCTTCGCAATATCCCCCGCGAAAAGCGGCGCGTCTTTTAACAGCAAAAGCTCTAAAAGACGCGCAAGACGCGGCGAAACAGTCCGCTCCGCTTTTTTTTCGCGGGGGGGGGGGGGGATTGGGGAAGCAGACTCCACTACAAATATTCCTTAAGGAAGGCGAGCGCGGTATCCGCCGCGGCCTCTTCATCCTCGCCTTCCGCCCTGATAGTAATAGTCTCGCCGGACTTTACCCGCATTTTCATGATGGCAAACAGCTTTTTCGCGTCCGCAGACGTATCGCCGCGGTTTACCGTTATCTTGCTTGAATACTGCATCATTTTTTCTACAAAATTCCCGGCGGGTCTTGCGTGAATCCCGTCGGGATCGATTATTGTGTAAGTTATCTC
This sequence comes from Spirochaetaceae bacterium, assembly GCA_031267475.1. Lineage (GTDB taxonomy): Bacteria > Spirochaetota > Spirochaetia > Treponematales > Breznakiellaceae > JAIRMY01. Next base: position 8,652 of record JAIRZA010000158.1, read on the forward strand.
GCGCATAGACTAACCTTTCAAATCCTGTATCAGCGTGTCATATTCCGGAGCGCTCAAAAAATCGGTTATAGCGACAACACGAGCTTTAGAATTCGCTTCAACAGCGCGGCCTTGCAACTCTCTGTGGCAGACTATTATGTCCGCGTCGGCGGGAACTTCGCTTACAGGCGAATGAACAACCGTTATCCCGCTCAATCCCGCCGCTTGCAGCTTTTTCCGCAGCTTTGTAGCGCCCATCGCGCTGGAGCCCATACCGGCGTCGCAGGCGAACACAATCTTTTTCACGGAAGCCGCCGGCGCGGCCGCTCCCTTGGACTCGGCTTTCATGGCGCGGGTAGAAGCCTGCGCCGCCTCAAGATCCGCATTATCCTTGCCCGCTATTTTCAGCAAAACTGTAGACAACAGGAAACTCACCACGCCGCCGACAAGGATTCCGGCGCAGTTGGCGAAGTACGCGCCGCGGGGCGTCATCATGAGTTCCGCGAATATGGAACCCGGAGAAGCCGGGGCGATAAGTCCGCCGCCAAGCACGCTCAACGTAAGCACGCCGCAGAAACCGCCGCCCATCATTGCGAGTATCAGAATCGGATTCATCAACACATAGGGGAAGTATATTTCGTGAATACCGCCGAGGAAGTGAATGACCGCCGCGCCCGGAGCGCTGGATTTCGCGTTTCCTTTACCTACAAAACTGTACGCAAGCAGGAGACCAAGTCCGGGTCCGGGGTTTGATTCTATCATGAAATAGATTGAGCGCCCAAATTCCAGCGACTGCTGTGTGCCAAGCGGCGTAAAGACTCCGTGATTTATGGCGTTGTTAAGGAACAAGACCTTGGCCGGCTCAACAAGGATTGAGGCGAATGGCAGCATTTTGTGGTTTACAAGCCAGCCCACACCCGCGCCAAGCACGTTAGTGGCGCTTTCCGCGAGCGGTCCTATGCCAAGGTAACAGATAATCGACAAAATCGCGCCGATAATACCAGCCGAAAAATTGTTTATCAGCATCTCAAAACCGGCCGGAATCTTGCCGTCAATCGCCTCGTCGAACTTTTTGACGCACCAGCCGCCCAATGGTCCGGCGACCATCGCGCCAAGGAACATAGGGATGCTCGCGCCCATTATCACGCCTATCGTGGCGATAGCGCCGACAACGCCGCCGCGCACACCGTTTACCATCTTGCCGCCGGTATACCCTATCAGCAGCGGCAGCAGGTAGGACAGCATAGGACCCACCATATTCGCCAGTTTTTCGTTAGGCAGCCATCCCGTCGGGATAAAAAGAGCGGTGATAAGCCCCCACGCAATGAAAGCGCCAAGGTTCGGCATCACCATTGCGCTAAGCGCTCGTCCAACTTTTTGAACAGTTTGTTTCATTCTCAACTCCATTCGTAAAATAGACTTGTTCAGCAATCCGCTTGGCGCGCAAACTAAGTTTGCGGCTGAACAAGTTTAAGCGGAAATTGTCCAATAACTTCAAGTCTTGCAAAATGAAGTTCACGGACAATTCTAATTATTTACCATGCTTGGGAACCCAACCCTGTGTCAGATCCCAAGTCGCGTAAACCGCGTCCGCCGCCCGCAAACTTGCGGGCGCGGGAATTTAAGTCTTCGGACGACTCTATCGGGCAAGAGCCGCCCAAAAATCTAAATTCCAAAACACCTATGTTAATTATAAACAGCGTTGCGGATATAACAACGAAAAGACATACAATTTTGGCACAAGCAACAAGTGTCAAATTTTCTGGTTTTAGGTTTTTAGCGTTGAATTTAAGACGCCGGCAGAAGATATTTTCAGCGTCCGCCTATAAGATCAATTAAGCGGACGCTTGCCAAAAAGGACTTGTTCTATGGCTAAGCGGATTTATACACCTGATCAGCGTCAGGCTAATCGCCTTAGCTAGCTAGGGTAAGGGAAAACTGACGATAACTATGCCGCTGCCGCCGTTGCCCCCGGCGCTGTAATTCGCTCCAATAGCGCCGCCCCCGCCTCCGCCGCCGTTGCCGGTATTATCGCCGCCGCTGGAAGGGGCGCTGCCGTTGCCTCCGGCGGCGTAAATTTTCTCCGCGCCGGTGATGGAACTGACCGCGCCCGCTCCGCCCGCCGCTCCGCGACCGGGTTTCGAACTGCCGCCTCCTCCCCCGCCTTCGTAAAATCCATGCGCCGATCCGGAAAATTTACCAGCCCCGCCGTCGCCGCTCTGCTCGCCGCCTCCGCCCCCGCTTCCACGGGCGCTTGTTTCGCCGTCCTCCAAGCCGGAGCCGTCGCTGCCGTTAGCGGCGGTGTCTCCGGCCCCGCCGCCTCCGCCGTAGGCGGTGTATGCGCCGAATGACGAATCGCCGCCGTTTTCGCCATTGCCTTGACCTCCGGCTTTTCCCGCGCCGCCTTTTCCGGCTTTCACGCTGTAAGAGA
>JAIRZA010000180.1 GCA_031267475.1 Spirochaetaceae bacterium
GGAGACAAGCAAAGCTTGTCCAGCAACTTATGAAAACCGCAGTTTTGTCGTCATCATGACGCGCCCATAGGGCGAAAAACTGCAAGAGCCTGTTACAAAATAACCGATTTTGGAACAGGCTCCATTAACGGCGGTTTGAAGAAATGCGGTCCGGAGGAGGGATTGGCGTGTTTAACAAGGCGTGTTAAAACACGTTGTTAAAACACGCTGTAAAAACACGCCCTTAACGCCTGTATGAAAATTTGCTAAAATAAAAAAATATGAGCCGGATAAAAAAAAAATATGTCATAGCCGCGGCGGTTTTGGCCGCCTTGCTTTATGCGTTTATCGCGGCCGGGCCGGTAACAGAAGAGACTGTGCTGTCTTCAAACTGGATAAAACCGGTCGAGTCCGGCTATAGCGAAAATATCGACAGGAACGAACAACTTATCCCGTTTGAACTGGGCGCGTCTTTTGGCTATATATCGCAGGATGGACGTTTTAGCATCAACAAGACAAAAAAAGCCTATGCTTCTTTATCCAGCTATTTTTGGGCGGAATATGGAGCGCAGGATAATCTTATTGACGTAAAAAACCCATACGGCGAGACAGTTTTTAACATTGAAGACGGGTACGGCTATCCGTTTTTTTTAGATTCAAGAAGTTTTATAATGCACAATGAACAAAATTCTGTTTCACAGATAGAAGATGTTCAAAACGGCTCGTCCGGAGCGGCAAAAATAGCGTGGACATACGATTTTGCATCCCCTTTAAGCTGCGTTGACGCGGCGGCGGGGCTTTTTTTGGCGGGAACTTTAGACGGCACCATAGAATTACTCGACAACGCGGGGCGGCGGGTCTATTTTTCAGAGCCTTCGGGTTCTCGCGTAGCAGCCGTTTTCGGCTGCGCTCTGTCAAAAGACGGTAAAAAAATAGCGCTTGTTTCGGGGATAGACGAACAGCGCTTTATTTTGATTGAACAGTTCGGCGCGACATGGCGAATAACTTTTCACGAATTTTTAGGCGAAGGTCTGCGGCGCAATGTCTATGTCATGTTTGTTGACAATGATAACAAAGTGGCTTTTGAAAGAGAAAGCGGGCTGGGCGTATATGATATAAAATCGCATACAAGCTACAGTGTGCCTTTAGACGGAGAAATTACGGCGCTTGACAGCAGCGGAAGTAACGGGATGTTGTTTTTAATAAGCTCCAAAAATGAATACAACAAAAAATTGGTAGGAATCAAATTTCCCGATATTGTCATGATCGAAGCGCCGTTCAACAGCAAGGACGCATTTTTAAGCGTGAAGGACGACGTACTATTCGCCGGCGGCAAGACGGCGATTGCGTCGTTCACTATCGAAAAAAAATGAGCCGCAGCATAAACGCCGCGTTACATTCCGGTTTCACGGAGCCGGCGCGCGATACGCTTTGGGGGCATATCTATTTAACGCCGGAATTGAAATCTATTACACGCGCAAACGCTTTCATACGCCTGCACCGTATCGCGCAGCTTGGTCCGGCAAATTTTTGCTATCCGGGCGCGACACATTCCAGGGCGGCGCATTCTTTGGGCGTGTATCATCTAACGCGCCGTATGCTTTCTATTTTGTGCGAGCGCGGCGCGGCGGAGTGGCTTTCATTCCGCGGCGCGCGCTCCATGCTTTGCGCCGCGCTGCTGCATGACGCGGGGCATTTTCCATACGCGCATTCGTTGAAAGAACTGCCGCTGGCCTCGCACGAAGAGTTGTCGGGCGTATTAATCCGGTCGTCGCCCATAAATCAGATGATAGCCGATGCGGGAGGCGACCCGGAAATAAGCGCCGCCATTGTTGACAGCAAGATTGACGCGAAGGGCGATACCGAGATACTTTTTTACCGTAAACTGCTTTCCGGCTGTCTTGACCCGGATAAGCTGGACTATTTGAACCGGGACGCGCGGTATTGCGGGGTTCCTTACGGCGCTCAGGACATTGATTTCATATTTTCAACATTTCATCCCCATATTGAAAGGGGAGTTGATATTACTTCACGCGGAATTCCAAGCGTAGAAGCCCTGCTCTTTTCAAAATATATGATGTATCGCTCCGTTTACTGGCATCATTCTGTGCGCTGCGCTACCGCCATGGTCAAAAAGTCCCTGCTTGCGGGGCTTACGGAGGGCGTTTTACAACCCGAAGACCTGTACAACCTTACAGACGCGGGGCTTTTAACTCTAATGGCGCGAATGTTGGAGCGCGGCCATAAACTATTCGCGCTTGGAGTACGCGCCTATGAGGGGCAGTTTTTTTCGCTTGCCGCGGAGTTCCCGTTTGACGGCGCGGCGCGGCGCGGGTTGAGCGACATAATGGAGCGCCCGCGTTATGAAAAAAAACTGGCCGCCGCGCTTTCTTCCGGGACAGGGGCCGCGCTTAGCGAAGATCAGATTATTATTGATGTACCGGAGCCGTTTCGATTTGAAACCGGATTATTTGTGCGCGGGGAAAACTGCCTGTTTGATGAAAGCACAAGTTTTTTCGCGGGCAAGACGGCGCAAGCCTTTGGCAAAAGCCTGCGCGTTGTCCGCGTTTTTATTGACGACGCGGTCTATCGTGAGCGCGAAGCGCTTTTTTCAGCCGCCGCGCGCACGATTTTTGATTCAGTAGCCGGAGAATAGCCCCTCACCCCTCCCAAAAAAGAAGCCGCAAAGAAGTTACATGGGCGGGTCTTCGAGCAGGTTGCAATATTTACACATATCCGGCAATTCGGCTTCCGGGTCTATAAACTTTTCCCTTAACGCTACGATTGCGGGATGATTAAAAATCTCTTCGGATGTATTGGTGAATGCGTTTATACCGGCGCGTAAATTAACCGGAGAGCCGCAACACGTTGTTACGCATCCTCCGCCGTCAATGGGAACAAGCTGCCATAGCTCCCTGCATATTTTTTTCTCTTTTATGCTTGTATCGCCTTCCGTATACAGCCCCTGCCAATCAACAAAGCCCTTGTATTTTTTTGATATTTCTTTGTAAAAATCCTTAAACGCGGGAAGTTCGCTGGTAAAACTTTCGGAGGAATTCTGCCCTTTTCCGAACGGACGGCAATTCCACAGCCTGAGCCGCGTACTGCCGGCTTTGTGAACAAAATCAACCAGCGCGGCCAGTTCTTCGGGCTTCTTTTCCAGTTCCGACCTTGTGATAACATGGGAATTTTGTATTTTATGTATCTTATTCAACGCCGTCAAATTTTCACGCAAAAAATCGATGTTGTCGGGATATATTGAAATGCTTATTTTGGTAAGCCCCGCCTTAGTAAGGCGTTCAATAAATTTGGGCAGCAGGATTCCGTTCGTTGTAAGCAGGGTAAGATGCCCCCTCGAATTAAGGTACTCTACAATTTCAACAATATCCTTGCACAAAAGCGGTTCGCCGCCGCCCGCAAGATTGACATAAATAGCGTTCTTGCACAAAGGGGTCTGAAAAAGCTGCTTTATTTTTTCAAGCGTGAATTCTTTTTTAGGCGCGGTGTCAAAGGTCCCGTCCTGAGCGTCTCCGCAATAGGCGCAGCGTAAATTGCACCGGTTTACCATTGACAAGGACATCTGCACCGGAGAAGATCGCGAGCAAGGATTATTCGGCAGCGGGCGCAGAGTTTTATTTTTTATATAATTAAAAATTTTAGGCGCGGCTTGCGGAAATTTCAAACTTCCCAGCAATTCAAGATATAATCCCGCCCGTGACGTAGATCCTTTCAAAACTATCCTCCAAATCGCGATCGGCGCGTAAGGCGCGCGGTCAATTGTTTCATAAAACCATGTTTTGCAATCGCAAGGCCGCGCGCGTAAGCCCGGAATAACTTAACAGAAAGCCGCGTGACAGCTTTCATCAAATCTTGTCATGCAGGCAAACGGACTGCCGGACAAGCCCATTGTATTTTTTATAAAATAGGGATGTCAAGACATCTGTCAGACATCGCGCCGGCTTACCGCTATAAAGCAGGTTTCCCTAAAACAGGCTTACAGTTGCGGCGCGGGCGTGAAAAGCAGACCAGCCGCGCCGGTATTCCAGTTTTCACGCTCTTCCCACGCGGTTATATAAACCGAGCCTATTCGGGAATGAAGCGTGTAAACAAAGTTCTCCGGTAAAGAAGGCAGACCGGGCGGCAGCGGCGGGGCGGCTTCGGAAATATCGCCGCTTTCGTCTTCAACACCGGCTTTTTCCCGCGCCGCGAGTCTGGCCGCCGACATATATGTTCCCGGCGAAATTTTTTCCCCGCCGGTGTTGGACAGTCGCTCTGTTCTTACATAATTAACGCCGTCAGCCTCGTTGCCTTTCAAAATCGCCTTAAAATACCAAAAACTTTCATCTATGTTAAAAAGTTCTTCTATGTCCCAGCCTTTTTCGCCTGAAAATTCAGAAAACACAGGAATATCAATGGGTTCCAGTCCTGTTTTATCATCATTTATTGTAAAAAACCTTGAAACCGGCGGGGGATTTTCTTGTGTTCCGAAAAAATCGTTGCGATAAATTAAAAAAACGGGTTTATTTTGAAAAATAAACGCTCCATTCATTGTATACAAAGGCGCAAATTCCTTTTCCGTTAAAAAATAAAGCTCAAGCCCAACGCGGGACACATCGCCGTCTCCGGCGTTGGGCGCAGCGCCGTCTTGTCCCGCGTTGGGTACGCCGCGACTCCGCGCCAGCAAAAAACCGCCGCGATTTACCGCGATAGCGAGCCCTTCCTCCCATTGAACCATACCGGCAGCGTGTTCCGCTGACGGCCACGGCGTAAAAGGTTTTAGCGCGGCGTTTTCAGGAGCGCTTATTTGTATAATTGAATCCCCCTGAAATTCTATCCATACCGGTCCCGCGCCGGCATCCACAAGCGCCGTCGGCCGCGCCAAAACAGCCTCCTCCCGCTGGATTGTTTTACCGGTTTTTCCTGAACAAGCGCATACAAGCACAAGTATAAATAATAATATAACGCTTTTGCGGACGGAATTCTGATTCATGATAATTTAATTTAGACAATTTTACGCTTATTTGATAGAGTTCACGCCGCCTTAAACAACCGGCGGCGCGCTAAATCTTCCCATTGCTTCGATAACTGTAGTAATCGGATTCGGTGAATATAAGATGATCAAGAAAATTTATGCCCAGCAACTGCGCCGCCGTCTGCAATCGTTCTGTTACATCGTCGTCTTGTTCCGATGGCTTAGTGATGCCGGAAGGATGATTGTGCGCGACGCAAACGGCGCTTGCGCGATCCGCTATCACATCGGCAAACACTTCCCTTGGGTGGACGATAGACCTGTTTATCAGCCCTATCGTAACGACTCGTATAGCTAAAACCTCGTGCGCCCCGTTCAATGATACGCAGATGAAGCGCTCTTGGTTGCAATCCGCGTAATGCCGCAGCAGCGGAAAAATATCCGCCGAATTCTTGACCCTGATACCTCGACAGCCCCAGCGCCTTCTTCCGAACTCCAGCATAGCGACAATGGCGCTCGCTTTGCTCTCTCCCAGCCCAATCAAACTGGAAAGTTCTTTCACAGAAGGGATGTTTTTGTCCGCGTCCAGTTTTTCACGAAGCTCGTCCGCTAAAACGTTTACATTTTTGCCTTTAACACCCGTGTTGAGGAGTATCGCCAGCAATTCCCTGTCGCAAAGCGCCGCCGGCCCCTCACGAATGAGACGCTCGCGCGGACGCAGCTCTTCGGGGAGGTTTTGCGGCGCGATTAAACGCGCCACAGTGTTGGCGCGTTTTTCCTGAGGCTCGTCGTCCTGCTCTTGCATAATTTGGCTGAGCAATTTATGCAAAGACTGCTTATGTTTTTGGATTTCCATGTATATACTATTTGCGCAACAATATGTTTTGCTTGAATTTTTTTAAAAAAAACCGATATTTAATTACAAATGTTGATGAATCCCGCCCGCGCGCAAAGATTGCGGGGTGCGGTGGGCGGGAAAATTTATAAAACGCGGAGTGTCAGTATATTGTTACCTGTTTCAATCGCCGCGGCAAGTTCGCGGCTGGGATTCTTTCGCGGGCTAACCGCGCGCGGACTTATCGCGCCGCTGATGTTCATGCTTTCTTTCTCCGGCGCTTTTGCCATTGACCTGCCTGTCCGCGAAATATCCGATGATTCGTCTCTTAGAAGGTCGCTCTTCGATTCGTGGTTCACAGAAACGCCGCCCCGCGTGATGGCTCAAAGCGCTCGTTTGGAAACATTGCCCAGCGGCGAGCGTGTTGAAATACGGACGGAGCGCGGGACTAACGAATTCGGCATAGTCCTTGCGCGCGAGATTAGCGGCGGCTTCCCCGGATGGGCGCAGGGTTCGTGGGTTGTAACACGAAACATAGGAAACGGCCGCATAACGCGCGCGCGTTTCTTTCCGCGCAGCGACCCTTATATGTATATCCAATTCCGCCCGCTGGATGAAAACCGGAGTTTACTGGACGTTGTCGCGTACAACGCATATATCGCGCAATCAGTGAATATACCGGCGGGTCTTGAGCGTGTTCTTACCCTCTCGTTGCAAGATGTTTTTCACACCGCTGACTACCAAGATATACTGCGCTATTTTGAGCCGCACCCGGAGGACTACGCCAATGTCCGAAGGCTGATAACCAGCGTAAGGCGGCTTTTGCCGGCGCTTTCTTTTGCCGGCGACGGCGCGATAAACGAGGACGGGGAATATGTTTTTATTGACACGCTGTCGCCGCAGACGGTTAATCAAGGGCTGAACTGCTCTGGTTTTGCAAAATGGCTTGTTGATGGTCTTTTGCGTCCGGTAACCGGCAAGCGTTTGTCTGTAAGCGCGTTAAAACAGCCTTATGGAACGCGGGGTTCTTCGTTTACCGCGCCTTACGAGGCTTCACGCGATCCATTTTTCGGGCTTGACTGGACACGTAATCTTTCTTCCGCCGTCAATAGCGCGTTAAAATCACCGGCTTTTGGTGTTTTGGATGAAATTGAGGTGAAGGAAATTCCGTTTTCGCAAATTATACTGCGTTCCGGCAGGACAAGCCGCATATCGTATTCAACGGGTTTTTTGCCGGACGCCGGTTTCAGCATAAAAGATTTGCAAGCCTTGCTGTACACGCTTGCGATAAACGAGCCGGGCGTGATTTATCTTGGCGCGGTTAATGACGAGCAGCTTCCTAAACCGCGTATGCGCCAGTATTTTCATATCGCGGCGCTGGTTCCGTATTTTGACGAGCATGGAACTTTTCATATACTTGTTTTTGAAAGCGCCGCCGAGACGCGATTTAAC
>JAIRZA010000112.1 GCA_031267475.1 Spirochaetaceae bacterium
AGTTTACTGTATGCGGTAATCCCGTCCGATTCCTCCATGCGGTAAGTTTCTTTAACATCAATCCCGCAAGATGCCAGAAACAAGACCGCCCGGTCAAGGTCGTCCGGCGAAAATCTAAGACAAAAGCCGCATCCCGCCTCTATTGCGGCAGGCTTGGGCATAACCCGGACGCTAAACGCTTTTTCTATCAGAGCCTGTTCCGCCATAATCGCCTGGGACGTACTCTCAAAACAGATTATACTTTCAACACTCGGCGCGGCGGCGGATGCCGGCGCCGGTAAACGTTTCGTACCGTTCATTCATACTCGAATAAATCAGCGCTTCCTTAGCCTCGCGCCGCTTTCTTTTTTGTCAATTTTATGACAATCATCATGATTACCGCGACAGCGCCGCAGACAACAAAAAGCCCCAGCATCCCCTTCCACATGATGGCAAGAGACGCCGACACATTGTTCAAAACAGTTTCACTCATACAAACCCCCTTACATATACTGCATTATAAGACTCAGAACCAGACCGCTCGCCGCTACCGAAGCAATTTGGCCGGAAACATTCGCGCTCACCGCGTGCATCAAAAATATGTTGGTAGGATCTTCTTTAAGCGCCAGCCTTTGAATAACCCGCGAAGACATCGGAAAGGCGGAAATACCCGCCGCGCCTATCATAGGGTTTATCTTTTTCTTCAAAAATAAATTAAGAAATTTTGTAAAAAACACGCCGCCAACCGTGTCAAGAATGAACGCGAAAAGACCCAGCGCAAGTATTTTTATCGTGTCCACAGTAAGAAATTCCTCCGCCTTCAACGTAAAAGCTATCGTGATACCCAACAGCAGCGTTATCAGGTTGGAAAGCTGTTTTTGCGCCGTTTCGGAAAGACTTTCCAACACCCCGCATTCACGGATAAGGTTGCCGAACATCAAAAAACCGATAAGCGCGACCGCGGCGGGAGAAATGAACCCCACAATTATTGTTACCACAATCGGAAACATGATTTTTAGCACCCTAGGTATATCCGCGCTCGCGACAACATCCATTTTTATCATCCGTTCTTTTTTGGTCGTCGTCAACTTTATGGCAAAGGGCTGAATGATAGGAACCAGCGACATATACGAATACGCCGTTACCGCGATAGGGCCTAAATAGTTAGAATGTAACACCTGTGAAACCAGTATCGTTGTCGGACCGTCCGCCGCGCCTATGATGCCGATCGCCGCCGCGTCTTTCAAATCGAAGCCCAAAAGACAGGAAAGCGTTATCGTGGCGAAAATCCCGAAGTGCGCCGCCGCGCCGAACAAAAAGTAAACAGGCCGCGAAAGAAGCGGCGAAAAGTCTATCATCGCGCCTATGCCGATAAAAAGCAGCAGCGGCATTACTTCGGACGCGCCTATCCCCTTCTCAAAGAGCCACTGAATGACACCGTGCGTCTCGCCGACGCCGGGCATAACCTGATTAAGCACGCCGCTTAACGGCAAATTCACCAGTATCGCGCCGAAGCCCATAGGCATAAGCAGCGCCGGTTCATATTCCTTGGCGACGCCTAGGTAAATAAGCGCAAACCCAATGACGAACATGACAAGTTGTTTCCAGCTTAACGCCAGAAAACCATCAAGTAAAAATTCCATAATTCTCCTGTCCCAAAATTATTAGACTCAACAGCGGCGCTTCACCTTTTGTTCGCCGCCCTCCGCCCGGCAAGCCTGTTATCATCGCAACTTTAGCCCGTCAGCCTTGAAACCGCATCAAAAAATCGGCTCAAAATCCGCTTCCGCGCTAAAGTTGCAGCGCTATACCCGCAATCGCCCCCGCCGCTATAAAAAATAAAGCGGAAAGTTTTTTTAACTTCACTAAAAGAATATAAAAAATGATAAATAAGACGCACTCGCGCGGTTTTAAAAATTTATACCACACCGCCGCGCCAGCCTGAAAAAGCGAATAGTTCAGCATACCATATCCGGCGGCAGCGAGTAATCCCGCGGCGGCCGGACGCAGTCCCTCAAACACGCTTTGAGCGATACGGTTTCTTTTGAAACCATCGTACAGACGCGCTATCACTATTATTATTATTACAGGACCGGTTATAAGACCGAGAGCCGTGATAAAAGCGCCCGCGACCCCCGCCGCGCGAATCCCCGTGTAAGCGCCCAAATTTACACCTATAGCGCCGGGAATAAGCTGAGCGACCGCTAACATATCCGGTATATCCACCGCGTCCAGCCATGCGTATTTATCAGCAAGCCGGTATATAAACGGCAGAGTTGAAAGCCCGCCGCCTATCGAAAAAAGACCTATAGCGACGAACTCAAAATACAATATCAGAATGTTCACGCCGCGCCTCCCTTGTTCTTTTTCCGGAAACAGAAAAACCCAACAAGACCGGAAGCCGCCACAAGCAGAACAGGACTAGCCTGCCAAACAAGCGAAAGCGTGAAACAGATGACGCATATCGCCACAGCAATAATATTTTGCCCAACACCGCGCCTCTTTTGAATGAGCGCCGCGGCAAGTTTGATAATCGTTTGAAGAATTAGAGCGCCCACCACAATCCGAATTCCGGCAAAAGCGCGGCGGACTACCGGAATTTCACTAAAATTTTGAAGCAGCAACGCCGCGACAGTTACCAAAATTATACCGGGAAGAATAAAACCCACAGTGGCAAAAACCGCCCCTAAGATTTTATTTTGTTTATATCCAACAAAAGTAGCAAGATTTACCGCTATAATACCGGGAGTTATCTGCCCTATCGTGTAGTATTCTATCACTTCATCCATAGCGACCCAGCCCTTGCCGTTTACAAGCTCGCGCTCTATGACGGGCATGATAGAATAACCTCCGCCAAAGGTGATAAGACCTATTTTGATAAATGTAAAAAAGAGACTGAGCAAGCCCCCCATTAGTTACAGACCCAGACAGAATTTAGCGGCGAAACCGGCGGCCAGCGGTATTACTATATTATCGTAATCCTCAAGCGGCAAAGCCTCGAATACAGTAGCGGCAATCGCGGACGCAAAAGACGCTTTTACATTGCCGCATACATACCACGCGACAATAAGTACACCAAAAAAGCATGAAATAGAACCTTCAAGACTCTTGCCCAAAAGGAACGCCGGACGAACGCGCCCAAAGACGCGCCCAATTAAAGAGGCGAGACCATCGCCGAAAGCAAGCGCCAATATAGCTATATCAGCGGCGGTTTTAGGCAAAAACACCAGAGCGAATAACGCGCCCAAACCAAGCGTTACCGGACCCAGCACAAAACGATTGTTATCGCGCGGTCTTGATGCTTTACGAACAATGTTGGAAAAAAACGGAATCTCAACACCCGAAAGGCGCAGATTTTCCAAATAAATGTAAAGAATAATGCCGAATATAAGCACAAGTATAACAAAACTACGACTGGTCGCGGCCAGCAGCAAAGGAATAAACGCAATCAAAAAATGAATACTTTTCCTAATACATTCGCTTTTCAAATTTTGTATCACAGCAGACGCATCTTCCAGTGTAAAAAACATTCCTTCATCATTTGCCTTTTTCATTATATCAACAATATATCAGCGCGCTTGCTATTTTTCAAGCCCGCTTATATATATTAAAAATTCCGGTTATACTTAAAACGCTAATCGGAGGCGGCTTCTCATAGATGAAGATTGGTATTGACACTTTTGGCTGTAACGCCGGGATTTCAGGCGTTGGCGTTTATTTGCAACAAATGCTTAAACACATTCCTCTGTCAGGCGCTCTATTTGAGCTTTTTGGCTGGGAATACGACCGTTATATATTCAAAGAGGCGGCGGAGAAAGGACTAGAGTTCGTAGCGTGCTGCAAAATATCAGGAAATACGTCCAATTTGTTGTGGCACATCTTCGAATACCCAAAATTCGCGCGGAAACGCGCCTATACGGTATGCTTTTTTCCCGCCGCTCACCGCAGACTGCCAAACAAATCGCCGTGCCTTACCGTTGGAACGGTTCATGACATGGCGGCTTACTGGGGCGCGTGGCGGATGCGGGAACATTTAGGCGCGGTTTTACGAGTTGTACTGCCCAACTCGCTGCGGCGGCTGGACCGCGTTATAGCGGTAAGCTCTTGGGTAAAGCAGGAATTGATAGACGTCGCCGGTGTAAAAGAATCGCGTATCGATGTGGTGCCCAACGGCGTGGATCACGATGTTTTTTATCCCCGCCTCCACAATGACGAAAGCGTTATACAGTTACAGCCGTTCACGTTTAAGCAGCCCTATATCCTTTACGCGGCGCGGCTTGAATACCCAATAAAGAATCACGCCGGTCTAATCCGCGCGTTTGAAATTTTTAAGCAACGGACAAAACTCCCGCACCGTTTAGTTTTCGCCGGCAGCGACAGCAAAGGGACAAAAAAAATCAAAGAGATCGCGCTCGCATCGCCGCAGCGCTCTAATATTTTTTTTACAGGACCGTTCCCTTCAGAAAGCCTGCCGGAGCTTGTAGCCGGCGCGGATATGGTTGTGATTCCATCTTTTTATGAAGGCTTTGGGCAGGGGGCGATAGAGGCTATGGCAAGCGGCGTTCCGGTAGCCTGCGCCCGCGCCGCGTCTCTGCCGGAAACAGCCAGTCGTTCCGCGCTTTATTTCGACCCCTATGACGACGAAGATATGGCTGACCGCATGGTTTCGCTGGCTACCGACAAAGCGCTTTATAAACGCTGCCGCGAGGCAGGTATAGAACACGCCAAGAATTTTTCATGGGATAAGTGCGCCGCCCGCACTATGCAGATT
>JAIRZA010000219.1 GCA_031267475.1 Spirochaetaceae bacterium
AAGCCCGCTGGCGGGCGGGGGCAAGCTATACCGAAAACACGTCATAAGGATCGTCCCCCTGCTTTCTATGCCGCACAGCTTCCAAAATATGCTCCATGCTAATCGCGTCCGCTCCCTCTAAATCCGCAATAGTACGGGCGACGCGGAGTATACCGTGATAGGCGCGGCCCGATACACTCAACTTTTCCACAGCCATCGTGAACGCCCCAAGCGCTTTTCCGTCCAGCCGGCAATATTTATCGATAGCTGAAGAACCCATATTTGAATTCCGCCTGATTTCCATACCGGCGAAACGCTCCCGCTGAACCTCGACAGCCAGACGCACACGGTCCGCCGCCGCCTCGTCCGCCTCCTCCGAATCGCCGCTTAGATCCGCGGCGCTTGGCGTATTAACAGGAACACGCAATTCCATGCGGTCAAGCAGAGCGCCGCCGAATCTGCGCCAGTAACGCAGAATCTCATCACCCGAACAATAACAACCCGTTTCGGCGGCGGATTTCGTGCCGTATTCACAATCCGAACGCTCCCCCGGCCTTATCCCAAGCCTGCCGCAAGGACAAGGATTCGCCGCCATTACAAGCTGGAAATCCGCCGGAAGCCGGACGGAACTTTCCGCACGCGATATAGTTATAAGCCTGTCTTCAAGCGGCTCTCGCAGAGACTGCAGCACATTTACCTTGAATTCAGGAGCCTCGTCAAGGAACAACACACCAAAATGAGCAAGACTAATCTCTCCGGGACGCACGGCGCGCCCCCCGCCCAAAATCCCTTCGGCGCTTGCCGAATGATGCGGCGCTCGGAACGGCGCTCTGGTAATCAAGCCGCGCACGGCAATACCGGCGAGACTGTGCAAGCGAGTCACAGTTATAGCCTCATCCTGAGTCAAAGCCGGCATTATAGAAGGCATACGCCGCGCAAGCATAGTTTTGCCGGAACCCGGCGGTCCGAATACCAGCAGATTATGTCCGCCCGCCGCCGCTATTTCCAAAGCCCTCTTGTACCGCCGCTGACCTTTTACCTCGGTTACCGGCGCGTCTTCCACCTGTTTAGATGTATCAGCAGATTCAATTCCGGCGACAGACATAGGAGGCAGACTTCCATGCTCTCTGAGGCATCGCAGGGCGTTTACAGCGTCTTCCAGCGTATCTACACCGGCGACAGCGCAATTTTCAAGTATGGACGCTTCGGCGGCGTTAGCGGAAGGTACGATGAAGTTCTTGATGCCAGCCTCCCGCCCCGCGGCGGCCGCCGCAAGTGTTCCGCACACGGGACGCACCCTGCCGGAAAGTTCAAGCTCTCCAAGCACCATCGTGTCAAACGTTGGCGGAATTTCGCCCGCCGCCGCCATTACCGCAAGCGCTATAGCCAAATCCAGCGCGGCGCCGTCTTTTCGTACACCGGCGGGCGCTAAATTTATGAGTATCCTGTCATTCGGAAACTTAAACCCTGAATTACGGAACGCCGCCCGCACACGCTCGCGCGCCTCTCGCACAGCGCCTGCCGCCAGTCCGCTAATATCTATACCCGGAATACCGCGTCTGATGTCGGCTTCAACCCTGATAACAATCCCTTCATAACCGAAGGGATTATATGTCATAACAAACATGGACACCTCGTTACATAATATCTACGGCGTTTATCGAGAGGCGCTTTGTTTTTGTTAGAGAATCCGCGGCTTTTATGACAAATGTAATGATGACGGTTTTTGCAAACTAATTTGCAAAAACTAGGGCGCAGTCCGCGCGGCTTCAAGGCGCTCGAAAAACAGCGCGCTTTCAGCTTTGATGTAAGACAGCAAAGGGTTGTCCTCCATTTTGCCAAGCACCGCGTCGCGTTCCGCGGTATTGTTATATGTTATGGCGCGGAATGGATTGTTGTAATCTTTATTCTTGCTTATGTAGACTTGCTCCTCAATATACCGGCGGATACGCGCCGCCTCGTCAAGGAACGCCGCCCAGTCTTGCCGTGTCAAGGAAGCGCCGGCGTTAAGGAAGCGCAGGACTTGCAGCGCGTTCCGCGCCCTGTCTAAGGGGTATTCGGATAAAAGACGCGCGTATTCTTCGTGTATCGCGTCCCACGAGGAAAGGTCGCCGCTTCGGATTGCTTCACGAAGCGCGTCTGCTTTGTCGCGCGGAACAAGCTGCCCGCCAAGGCTTTCCCACTTAAATGAAACATTTTGCGGATACGCGGTGTTAAAACTTTCAAAATCGTATTTTTTTCCGGAAAAATAATTTACAAGAGTCTTTACCGCGTAGTATACGAGCATATCACGGTAAGCGGCCGCGGCTTGTTTTGCTTTGACTACGATGACCGGCAGGTTGGAGCGTTCAAAAACTTTTCCGCCTACAGAGATTGAGCCGTCGTCGTCTATACTGGTATGCCTGTTTTCGAGCCACGCGAGCGCTTCGATTATTTCAGCGGCGGTATCGGGCGCAAGGTAGTCTGTTTCAAAATGTTGTTCAATAAAAGTCCGCTTGTCGCGCGCCCGCGCTTTCCAACTGTTGCGTTCAAGCGCGTACAAGTTGTACATCCACCAGTAAGCGGGCATCAGCACTCGCAGTGTGTTTTCATTGTTGTTGCTAAGCATACAAAACGGCAGTGTAATATTGAGTTCAAATGGGTAATTCCCTTTTGTAATTATTGTAAAGCAGGAAAAGCGCGAGTTGTGTTTTAAGGAACTGGAAAGACCCGGCCAAAAACCGCGTCCGGCTATGATTTCGCCGTCGTTTCCTCTGCTGTTATGGTTTGATCCAACGGTAGCGCCGGCTGCCATGTTCGATTGTCCCATTATCATAGACGCTATCAAAAATGAATTGTTATGATGTTGTTCGTGCGCCGGAAATACAAGGTTGTTCAGCACTTCGCAGCATGATATGGTTGAATTATCGCCAAGTATTGAATGGATTAGACGGGCTCCGTACTTTAGTCCGCAGTTGTTGCCCAGCACAAAGCGAACCGCTTTGCTGCCGTAAAATATCCGGCAGCCGTAGCCGATTATGCCGTTTACCAATTCTACGCCTTCGCCTATTTGCGTGGGCTCTTTTTCGTCTGATTTTATGGTGAGGTTTTTTAGTTTATTCGCGCCTTTTATATAAGCGCAGTCGCCTATGCGCACGTCTTTTAGGGTTTTACTGTGCTTGATTACTACGCCGTGTCCGATTTCGCCGTAATACCCGCGTCTGTTGTCAACTGAGTTTTGAGTGATGTGTTTGAATATGTTCATCAGTTCTGTATCATCGCGGTGCGTCGCCCACAAATAAGCGTCGGCGCATATCATTCCTGAAAAAGGCAGCACGCCGCGTCCGCCGCTTTCGTTGACCGGTTCTATCCAAACACGCAGCGCCTCGTCTTCTCCTTCTTTTATTACGCCTTCGCCGAATTTGGAGTGGTTTGTTGTATCCAGTTCGTTTACGGATGATATTATAACGCCGTCTCCAATTATGTAATGTGATATGTACGCGCAGTCGTGTATTGCACAATTATCTCCTATGTCGCATGAGATGATTTTGCTTCCTGTGATTCCGGCGGGTACGGTGTAATCATGATAGCGCAAGAGTCCGCCGCCGCATGAGCCGATGCGTATGTATCCGGCAAAAAAATTGTTCCTGATATACGCGGGGTTGAAGTTGTCTGTTACAAATACGTCGTCCCAGTGCGATGATATATTTCTGTTTTGTATTAATGCGGCGATTTCGTCAGGTCTTAGGCGGCGGAATTGTCCGGGTTTGCGCCCGCCTTTTGCTTTGTACATGGCGTCAAGCTGTGTGTTGCGCAGATAGTATTCATCGTGGTTCTTTGGCAGAAATTCTCCGCTGATAAAATCGTAGCCGTAGCGTTCGTCAGATTCTGTATATGAAGTTGTCATATATTCCGCATCCTTATCATCCCCCCCCCCCCCCTCCACAACCATCAAAAAAACCTTCACACAAAAAACATTTTATCAAAAAGTGTTTAGGAAAATATCGCCGGAATGTACAGCGCGAAGAAATATCCGGCGGGATGTAAAGGGGTGTAAAAAATAAAAAACTAATTCATGTGCGCCATAGAGTTTGAAATGCTATAGCAATAATCTCCAAGTTTTTCAATGCGCCGTACTAAATCAATGAATAGTAATTCAGTCTTCACGTCGGCGCCTTCTTCTATGCGTTTACGTCCAAGTTTGCGTAGTTTATTTCGTACCATATCGATATTTTCTTCGATTTTTCTGGCGTATAGGCTTTCTTCTTCGTTCAATTTTCCGCCTAAATGATCTTTTACAAATGTAAGGAATTCTTCAACCAATCCCATATACGGATCAAGGGCTTCCATTTCTTTTTGTTTGAATATTTGATTTTTCCGGACGCTGCGTTCAAGTAAAAGGCTTACGCCGTAGCAGTTATCGGTCATATCTTCTAAATCCGCTATTATGCGCATCAATAACGACACGTTATATTCAGAGCGGCGGCTCAGTTGTCTGCGCGTACACTCCATCAGATAGCTTGTCAGGGCTTCGCGCATTTGATCCGCGTACTCTTCTTTACTTCGTAAATCAGAGACTAGTGTGCCGGCTGATTCGGGGTTGAGGTTTTGCAGGGAATTTCTTAATTTTTGATACATAGAAAAAACCATTGCGGCCATATCGCGTATTTCATTTTTTGCGCGCAGAATACTTAGTTCGGGCGTGTCGCGGATTGAAGCGGATAGATATGAAAATTGATATACGTTTTCGGGTTTTTCATTTGCTTTATCGTTATCTTTAATGAGGAATGTTACGAGCGCGGCAAATTGTTTTACAAATGGAAAAAACAAAATGGTATTTAGTACATTAAATGTTGTATGAAACATTGCTAGCTGAGTTGTTACGAGCGCGTGGCTTTCGCCGGGGCTTATGAGTTTGACGAGCGCGACCAGCGGGTTAAAAAATATCAAGGCGACAATCGCGCCTATTACGTTAAACAAAACGTGAACCATCGCCGCCCGTTTAGCCGCTGTTTTTGTGCCGATAGATGCGAGCAGAGCGTCTATTGTGGTGCCGATATTTGCGCCTAGTATCATCGCCGCCGAGGAATCGAAGTCGATGATGTCTTTGTACGCCATTGTCAGGATGATCGCGGTGGAGGCGCTTGATGAATGTACGATGAGTGTTACTACGAGCCCGATTCCGGCGCAGGCGAGGATTCTTAAAAATCCGCCGTCTCCTAGTGTTTGTAAGAATTCTAAGCTGTCGGGGTTTATTTCAGGCATTGATCTTGTGAGGAAATCGAGGCCGAGAAACAGCAGCCCAAAGCCCATTACGGCGTTTCCCGCGCCTTGGTATTTCCATTTTATGGTGCGCATTAAAAATCCGGCGCCGACCGCCGGCAGGGCGATGCTGGAAATATTGAGTGTAAAGCCGATTAACGAAACGATCCACGCTGTTACGGTGGTGCCGATATTCGCGCCCATTATTACGCCGATGGCTTGTGTGAGTGTGAGGAGTCCGGCGTTCACAAAGGATACGACCATTACGGTAGTCGCGCTCGATGATTGAATGATGGCTGTTACGAGGAAGCCTGTCATGATGGCGGAAATGCGGCTGCCTGTCATGAAGCTAAGTGTTCGTTGTAGTCTGTCGCCGGTTCCTTCTTGTATGCCGTCTCCCATTATTTTCATGCCGTACAGGAAGAG
>JAIRZA010000036.1 GCA_031267475.1 Spirochaetaceae bacterium
TTCTACCCTTTGTATATAAAAAAAGCCGCCCACAGGCGGCTTGGTTAGATCAAATTATGGTATGAATAACTATTGCAGTGATCGTATTCCTTCATATCTTGTTAATTTATTATCTGCAAAATAAAACTTTTCATGTATAACATAGTTTAGTGTATAAATATATGTATTACCATACGTAAACTCGTAAATGACTTCATCTTGGCTTTCGCCTATTTTTTTTGCTTCAGGCCAGACTTGCTTGAATTCCTCAAAATCCATACCGATTTTAGTTTTTTCAAATCTGTCAGGATACGCATCTTCTATGGTTGCGGCTTTCCCGCTTCCAGATAACCCATATTCTTTCTCTACTACTGGGGATCTCCCGCTCCCGGATGTCGTTGCGCATCCCGTTACAAAAGCAATCGCAATAATCATAGCCGCCGCAAAACCGGCGTACTTTAATTTTTTCACCATAAAAAATTTCCTCCAAAATAATTTATTTATCTAAACGCGGTCATCCGCGGTTTGATACCGGTTCACAGCTCGCCGTATATCTGCCTGCCATAATAACTTATATCGCGTGTTTCAATATATTTGTCATTATATTTGCTGTCAAAAAACTTCGACAGCTTAAGTACCGAATTTTTATCGGTTATTTCCAAACACGTTTCAACATTTGAGTTAAAACCATAATACGTAAAATTCAAAGAGCCGACATAAGCTGTTTCATCATCTATAATGTATAATTTTGAATGAAAATATACATTATAATCTGGATTTTTATTTTTATCGTTAACATAGTTTACAAATTTTATTGGGATAGTGGTATTATATGAATACTCCCTCCCTCTTGCGTATTTGCTTTTATATTTGCGCGTCAAACATAAAATAATAATTATGTTGCTTATAACCGCATAGACTAGTACATCTTTATTTATAACATTTAACACGGCTATATCGAGTTTCAAAACATAAAGCAGCGCAAAATACGCCGCCGCGCAGACGAACAGTCTTAATATAAGTTCTTTAATAAGACTCCGGCTTTTATCTTTATCTGCTATGTAGGAGATTTCTTGTTTAATAAGCTCCTTTAACACCACCGAATCTTTCGGTTTATAAAAAATATTTTTATCGTTTGATATAACCTTTACATCAATGCCGCTGTTATGTTTTTCTATCAGCCAGTTTATCGGGACGGGACCAAGAAACGGGGATATTATCTTTATAGATTTTTTCGCCCCTTTTATTTTATCTTCTATTCGGTCGCCCGATTTTTTGCCCAAAAACAATTCTACGTTAGGTATTTTTTGCCAGCCATATTCCGGCTTTTTATCCGCCATATACCCCCCTTTTCAGGTTCGTTAATACATCAATGGGGTATATTTTATCTCATTCACGCCTCATTCGTCAACAAATTCATGAAGCTCCGGCGGGTTCTAATCTTCTTTAACCCGCAAAAAGTCTCCCAATTCTCTTATATTTTTGTTGAGGGGGATAATTCTTTATCATTTTTTACAATTAACTGTAATTCGTGGACAATACCGCTCAACGCCGCAAGCCGGACAGCCATGGATTCCTTTTTACCGGCAGGACGCAGGGCTCCTTGTTCCGCCGCGGCCGCCACTGCGTTCACCTCGTCTTCAACCCGTATATCATTATAGTTCACCATTTTCTCCTTCCAATAAATAATAAAATTGCTTCCTTAATTTCATTGCATGAATAACCGCTAAACAATCACGCTCTATATCCTCAATGGCGATAATTTCCAGCGCGTTTCCTAAATGATCGAAACCAGCGAACAGGCGCTTAGGCTGAGGGGCGTCAAGCACCATGTCACTCCTGAAATTGAATAAGCAGGAATAGATACACTCTTTTGATATTCCATGTTTATAAGCGCTGTCTAAGATAATAATCTCCATACATCACCTAACATCCGCCATAGCCATCCCCTTTTCAGGTGTCAATGCGTCAATTTTTTGTAGTTTATACGTTTTTTGCGTCTTTTGTCAAATATTTTTCGGCGGCATGGCGGAAAACGCCGTTAATCTTCTTTAATCCACCAAAAGTCGCCGGATTGCTTGTAGTAAATTCCCGCCGCGCCGCCCATGCTTTTGTAAGCGTTCTGGAAACCCAGCCCCATCTCGCGCGGGGAATCAAACACCACGTTGGCGGCGATGCCTATAACTTTCAGCTTGGCGTCCGCGAAAGCGCCTTTGCCGGCGTGTTCGCCTCCCCAAAACGACAGCGCCTCTATCGGATTTCCGGCGAAGGCTTTCGCGCCTATCAGCCTTACCGCGTCCGGGAGGCGCAGTATCTCAATGTTGTTGCGCTCGAACATCCCCGCCGGAATTACATCGATGTTTTCAGAAAACTCAACTGATTTCACGCGGTTGTCCGCAAAGCAGTAATCGCCCGCGGTTTTTAACGACGACGGCAGCGCAAGCTCCGCGACGCGGTTTTTTTCAAAAGCGCGGAATCCTATTTCCGCCACCCCTTCAGGCAGATTTATGGTTTCGATACGGTTTTTTTTGAACGCCTCGTCTCCTATGAATTTCAATCCGGCGGGCAGTTTTATACTTTTTAATTTGTTATTCATAAAAGCGCGGTCTTCTATCCTGATTATAGTTTCAGGCAGTTCCGCGCCTGTAATTCCTTTTCCCGCGAAAGCGCCGCGTCCTATGACGTTGACATCCATATTGTTTATGGTCGTCGGGATAACGATGTTTTTCTTGGAGCCGCGATATTCAACTATGGTAAGGCCGCCGTATTGATTTAACGAATAGAAAGAATCGCCGCCGGAGAGCGCCGCGGCGGGCGCTCCCGCGCAGCTTATGAAGTATGACGCGCATAGCGCCGCTGTCAGACCCGCCGCTCTTGTTCTTGTCATTTTAACGCTCCTCGTCTGTTTTTTCCATCGAATTGCGGATGAACAACTGCATATCGTAGTCTTTTCTTTGTTTAACCGGTGTTGTTGTATACAAAAACAGACCTGAACGGATGAATTGATTGCTTTCGAATAAAAAATAATCAAAACCAAGCGACGGCGGCTCCACAAAAGGGGATATATTCATATATATCGTCTTTCCGTCCAGCGTCTCGCCCGCCCATTTTATCCGCGGCCACACTTCTTTGAATTCTTCAAGGCTCATGCCGCTCCGCGTTTTTTCCCAGCGCTCGGAGTATTCCAGATCCGCCGGCGCTTGTACGGTCTCGCAGCCGGCGAGAATCAGGCATAGAGCGGCGGCGGCAAAAATTAGTTTTTTAGTTTTCATGATTTATTCCTCTTTTTATTAGCGAAGTTTCCGGGCGGTGTTATTTTTTATAATCCGCCGGAAGCAGATGTTTGTAAGGCGTTTCCTTGTAATTAAGGATTTCCTCCGCGTATTCATAACCGCGCGGTTTTTTCCATTCGACTAGTTTATCGAGCCGCGTCTGATCCGCGCCGGCGATAAGCGCGAGCGTTACCGGCCCCAGTCCAAGTTGAAACAGCCGTGCGCCGAGAGGGCTGGTGTAATAGTAATCCTTTTTCATTTCGGCGCTTGCTATCCTGTGTATTTCCGTGTCGTCAAGCCCGAACTTGCTGTACGCTTCGTACATACTGGCGTCCGCGGCCTGCGGGTCGGCCAAATATATTTTTGTCAGGCATTGCTGCGCTATCGTGCTGAACAGCGGCGACTTGACGGCGTCCATCACGTCTTGTGTGGCGAAGACGACGAATACGTTTTTCTTTCTCAGGGTTTTAAGCCATTCGTTTATTTTTTTTTGAAAGAGCGGATTTTGCAAGAAAAGCCACGCCTCGTCCAGCACAAGCATTGTAAGACTGCCGTCAAATTTTTTTTCAATAAAATAAAACAAATATACAAGAGCCGGCGCGGTCGCGCTCTCGCCCAGATTCATCAAATATTCCATTTCTATCACAAGATAGCTGGTGTCGTCGCTTAATTCCGAGGCGTCGTTGTCAAATATTTTCCCATACTGCCCCGTAAGCAAATACGGTTGTAAATGTTCGTAAATCGTATTCTTGCCTGAACTTTCATCAATATAGTTGCAATTTTGTACAAAAGTTGTAAGCGTGCGGCTTTTTTTGGGTATGTCCTCCATCAACAATACCGCGTCCATTACGGCTTTGCCCATCGCGGGTGTCGGCGTAAGTTTTTGCATGGCGAGAAGTGTTTGTATAAATTCAACGGCGAATGTTTTATCCTGTTGTGTCTCTAAATCGCGGAGCGGCTGAAACACAACCCCGTTTTCTGAATCGCTCGCCGGCTCGTAGTACAAACCGCCGCAGGCCGCGCAGGGCTGGCGGGCGCTCTTGCCTTTGTCAAACACGATTACGCGGGCGCCGGGGTATTTGAAAAATTGTGTTTCCAGTAAATTAAGCAGCGTTGATTTTCCCGCTCCGGTAGGCCCCCATATCGCCGCGTGGCCGACGTCGGACGGATTCAGATTTAGGTAAAACGGCGTTCCGTCGCGTGTTTCGCAGATGATGTGCGGCGAGCCTACTCCGGTAACGGCTTTCGCGTGATTGTTTTCCTGCATACCTTCCCAAATGGAGGTCAGCGGCACTATGTGGGATAATGTAGAGGAAACCACCGGCAGCTCCCTTATGTTGGACTGCATTTGACCGGGCATCATTCCTTTCCACGCCGCAAAAGCGTTATGCGTCTCCTCGCGGCAGATGAAGCCTTCTTTTTGTATTTTATCTTTTATTAGTTTTAATTTTTCATGCGCCTTGTCATAGTCTTTGTCCCATACCATAACGTTTGCGGAATAAAGTCCGAGCGACACCAAATCTGTTTCTATGTCGCCGCCCACCTGCGCCGCGTCTTCTTCTTTGACTAAAGCGCCCCTGTTTATTTGTTTGGATTGCTGGCCGGATATGTTTGTGAACAGCGCCTGTAAAATTGTCTGCTGGTTTCCCCTGTGCGCTTTTTCGATCTTGCCGGCTTTCTTTTTTCCGTCCTCTTTATCAAGGCAGATATAGCGCGTTACCCAGCGGTACTCGACGAGCGCGGCGTTTAGGTCTGACAAAATTGTTGGATACGTCGTCTCCGGAAAATCATTTATCGTTAATACAGGAATGAAATAATCTCCAAGTTTCAATGTCTGGGTATTCTCCAGCGCCTGATCCGGCAGAAGCCGGTTTAACAGTACGGCGGTTGTGGGAAAGCGCACTGGATGCCGGTTCATCGAAACGCTGTTATGCAGATACGCCGCCGTCTGCTGGTTTGTGAGCGGCGTCATATATAAATAGTTTTGTAATATACCGGTTATTTCGCCGCTCTCGTGGACAAACTTTTCTATATCTTCTTTATCGCTGTTCTCCAGTCTTTCCGCGGATTTAATAAATATATTTTTCATTTTTTGTATATTCACGTCGGGGGCTTTGTACACGAATGTAATGAAAAAATCCGTTATAAAATGCTTGTTTGGTTTGAGGAACGCGGCCTCGCGCTCCGCGTCTATCAGGTAGGGCGCGAGGCGCGTAAAGGCGCCGCCCTTGTAATCGCGCGCCTCAAACCTCGTCGCCTCGTACTGTACGCCCCATCCGCCGCCAAGCCGTTTTATCGCGTCGTTGAATTTATCGCCGAGCTGCTCGATGAATACCGGAGAGGTGGATTCTATATCGGGCGGCGAAAAGGCGAATGTACGCTGATATGTTCCGTCATGGTGAACCACGACGCCTTCATGGTAATGCGTTATGTACGCCCACGGAATATGCTCGTATAAATAACCTTCGCTCATGGCAGGTATACGTCTTTCCTCATCAAATCCTCCAAGACTATGTCAACAAGAAAAGGGTCTCGTTTTGACAGAATCCGCATCACTATATAAAGCGCGGCTATCGGTATCAGCATTAAATAAAATTCCAAATTGTATACAAAGACAACCGCCAGCATAATTATCGCAAGCAGACCCAACGGCGGTATGCCGGCGATAAGCTCTCTTTGCATCAGCGCTTTATGGGAGTTGTACTCCCCGCGTTCTTTCATTATTGTCATCCTTTCGCCGCCCCCAGAATCCAATCGACTATCCATTGCGCCAAGCCTAAAAGCGCGGTGGCTATCACCACCGCGAGTATTTTCTGTTTCGCCTGCTCGTTGTCTTTGTTGACGGCGTACGCTATGCAGCTGCCCGCAAACGCGCAGGATATTATCACTTTGGCTATGTCCCCGGTCAACATTTCAAGAATCTGATCCCCCAGACTCGACAGCCTGCCCTGCACATCGTTTGCCTGTCCAAACGCGGGACCCGCCAACGCCAATAAATAGAACGTCGTTATTCTATTTTTCACGCTTCTTAATAATTTCTTCATATTCCGCCTAATTCCTTTGCGGCGTTGCCGCCGCCTGTTTAATAGAGTTGTTCGACAATTGAAGTTGTCGAACAAGTACAATATATTTTGCCGGTCCGCCGCCGGTTCAGCCTGCTTCATCGATGTTTATTTCGTCTTTTACGCTGCCGCCGTTTTCTATGACATAAAACAATCTTTCGCCGTCATTTTCATCGTCTTCCTCAAACGCGCATCTCGGCAGTACGCAGCTTGTTTCCTCAACATACAAACACTCCCCGTTGTCGAGAACTTCTTCGTCTAAACATCTGTCCATATTTATTACTCCTTCCCGTTGTATTCTTTTATCTCGTCCACATAGGGGCCGAAATTCGCCTTGTATGTCAGATGAACGCATAGTTGAACAACTGTTTCTATGTCGGGCGGCCGCCCCGTGATCACCTCCCGCAATAAGCCTTTTACGCGCTCCATCGTCAACTCCGCGCTGTCGGCGTGTATTGTCGTTATGTTTCCCGGATGTCCGGTGTTCCATGCTTTTAACAGTTCGTTGGCCACTTCGCCGTGGCGCAGTTCGCCGAATATTATCCGCTTGGGACTCCATCTCATAGCCGTCTGTATCGCGGACACGGATTGCTCCGTTCTTATATACAACTGTGTTTTGTTTTTCGCCCGGCATTGTAATTCAGGAATGTCTTCGATAATGTAAAAGCGCTCGTCAGGCGTAAATTCCCTCATCTTTTCAATACAGGCGTTTGTGAACGTCGTCTTTCCGGCGCCGGTGCCGCCGCCTACTATAATGTTGCCGCGATTTTTTATATGACCCACTATTGTTTCATATTGTTCTTCTGTTATTCGTTTTTCTTTTTTGTACTTCTCAAGCGTAAAAATCATGTCGGGCGGTTTGCGAAACGTTATTTCGGGGGACGCGACCCAAGGCGGCACTATCGCCGTTGTTCTTATGTTGTACTGCGGTATTATGCTTTCAAGCGTCGGTCTTTTCCAATAATTTATAGGGGTCTCGGACAAACTGGCCAATGACAATATTATCCGCCGCCTTACTCCGGGCGGCAGTATTATCTTAGTGTCGTAAGCTCCTTTTTTGAAATCGTCCACCTGTACGCGGCCTTCGCCGTAAATATATACGTTTGTTACCGTCTTTGTTTCAAAAAAAGGGATCAACGGCTCCAGCTCCCTCAATAAATTTCCCAGTCGCCGGGTTTTTATCTCAAGTTCGTTTTCCTCTATTCCCATTTCTCACCGTTCCTCTATAATGTCAGCCAGCATACTTTCAAACTTTTCAGGATTATCCCGCAGGCTTTTCTTGAACGCCTCCATAACTTTTTTATAGCGCCGCACAGCGTTCTTTACCGCCGTTTCTTTCATCTCGTCGGGTATCTCGCCCTGATACGCAAGCAGATTCTGATACAGCTTTAATATGAGGTTTAAAAGTATTTCTTCGTTTTCGTCTAATTTTGTTATCTTGTCATGCAGGTTTGAAAGGCTCCGCAATGTCAGGTTTCTATCGTCTATATCTTTTTGTATGTGCGATATTAATATCTGCCTTATACATTCTGATACATTTTGTATATTATTCTCGCCGCAGTAACTGTCAAATAAACGTTTCTGCTCGTCCGTCAGGCGTACTGTCATCATCTTCATTATTTTTACAAAGTATCCATTATTATCATTTCTTCTTCTTCTGATGTTTCTATTTCATCGTATTTTAACTTTTCATCCTCCGCCTCCGCGGAGTCGTTTTGATTTTTATTTCCTTCTTTTAGAAGTCTCATCTGTTCGTCAAACGTCATAAAGGCGGACTGGGTTTCTTCTTTTTCCTCCGGCAGCAGCGCGTCGGGCGGTATATCGTACCAATGCGCGGTCTTTTTATCTCGCTTTTTCTTTTCGAACTCCCATTCCTCGTCGCTCATTCCAAATAATTCTTTCCGGCTCGTAAACGCCGGCGGCGTCATCGCTTTCTCTTTGAAGCGCGCGTCTTCGTAATAAACACATTTTTTGCCGCGGTACGGCGGACGCCCCTGGCTTAGCAATATCATTTGGTCCAAACTCATTTTCATAGCTTCGTCGGGATTTATCAAATCTACGGCCTGTTCCTGCGCGGAAAGGCTCATGTTGTCAAGACTGGTTGAAAACATTGAGCCGGAATTGCTCACGTTTTTTATCTTAACGGATTTTTTCCCTATCATTTCGGATATGAGTTTCGCGCTTTCAAACTCGCCGGGCGCGAACAGTATCGTATTCTGGCAGTGCGCCAAAAATGAATGCTCCCTGCCGTATAGATCTGTTAATTGATGCAGCGACTGGATTATCAAAAAATAATGTATGCCGTATCCGTTGTGTATGCCCATGTTCGTATGCAGTTCGTCATATTTTCCCAGTTTGTCAAACTCGTCCAGTATAAATAAAATCGGTATTTTTAATTTCCTGTCCGAGGCCTGCGTCTCGCCGCTTGAAAACTTTCTTGACATCAACAATATGAACATCCTGATTAACGGCGCTATACGGTCGCGGTCGCTGTTTGGCACTGTCAGATACAGCGATATTGGAACATCAGAGCTTTCAAACTCGCCGAGTGAAAATTCGCTGTCTTTTGAGTTTTCCCTTATCCGCGTGTCTTTGAATACAGCCAGCGCGTTGTTTACCGTCGACAACACGCTCGCCCCCTCCTTGTCCGGCCTTTTCGCTTGATTCCCCGCGCCCTCCACAACCTGCCGATGCGCCTCCGCGGAACAATGCGCCCCTTCTATCATCTGTTTGTATATGAACTGCGGATCGTCCGGCTTTTCGGGATTCACCTGCGCTAGAAAACTCGCTACGCCGGGCAGCGACTTATCTGCCCAGTCGCTTGTAAGGCAGTGTATTATCGCCGATGTTAGAAACTCCAGCGCCGCTATCCGAAAATGATCCGCGTTGCCTTCGCTTTTGCCTTTGCCAGCCGCCGGTGTTGTCAGTATGTCCGCTATCAAATTGGCGTCCGCGAAACTGTCCATGCCCCCGCGTATCTCCATCATCGGATTGAAGTGATGCCCGCCGTCCCCGACCGGCGCGTAACGGTATATCTTGCTGAACTTTGAGCGAAATCCGCTTGTCAGATTGAAATTCTCGGCCTTAAAATCCAGCGCTATCACGCTTCCCGGATAGCTTAAAAGTGTTGGTATTACGCTTGACACGCCTTTGCCGCTCCGCGTGGGCGCGGCCAGCAGTACGTTGTATGTTCCCGGCTGCGACAATACGCCGGACGCTTTGCGCAAATGCAGGCTCGTCAAATTTGACACCGGATTCCTTGACGCGCTTAGTTCGGCGTCCGCAAGCTCGCCGAGTATTACGCCGCCTTTTTTGCCAAGCAGCCCGGCTTCCGCTATGTCTTTTTTTGTTCCCCAGCGGGCTGTGCCGTATATGTTTTCCGCCCTAGACAGGAATCCGCGCATGAATGTTAATATCGTGTAAACTATCACCCCGGTTGAGCAAATTATCACCATTGGATAGCCGGCGCGTCCCAAATATGGATGGATTTCCTCGAACCGGGGATGCCAGTACCGCGCCGCCCACAACAGTATTTGCCACGGTGGATACAGCGGATAATCTATTTTCATCACAGGTATATTCCTTATTATATAAAACGGCCTGCCCGCCCATTCTTCCGTGTAATAAACTAAATACGCGAAGTATTGTGTGCTCGCCCATACCCCTATGAGCATTAACAGCACTACCATTACTTTGTTTATTCCGGCTCTGAGCTGCTCGCTCTTTACGCTGGCTGGATCTCGCCGTAAAAATTCGTCTTTCTTTCCCATTCTTTTCGCCCTTCGCTTTTTTCGTCTATTTCTTTTGTTATTTCTTCGAGTCTGTCTTTTAACGCTTCTATCGTTCTGTTTATACGGCCGCGCTCCAGCGTCAGCCGCTCTATTTCGTTTGTCTTTACTTCGCGCGCGTCAGCGCGCTCGTATTTTATTTGCGCTACGCTTTTTCCCGCTCTGCCGCTTCTTATTATAGCCGCGCGCTTTTCGCTGTTTTTTTCACGCGCCGCTTCTTCTTGTATATCCGCCCCGACCCCGCAGTCCCCCAGATTTCGCGCGGCTGCGGCTCTGATCATGCCGGCGCGGGATATTTGCGCCCGCCGTTCCACTATATCTTCCGTTCTTAAACCTTTCTTCCCGCAGGCTTCGTTGATTTTTATTATTACTTCCCCTAATTTTCGTTGCAGGCGGGCTGTTTCTTTGCTTATATCACGCGCTTCTTCTATTAGTTTTTTCATGTCTTCGTCTATATCAGGGGCGTATATCCCGGCTTCCTCCGCTTTATCTACTAAATCATAAAATACCGCCCAGAAAAGATTCGTATGCGCCCGCGTCGTCTTTTCCCCGCGTTCTGTATTCTGAATATGGTGCGCCAGTTCGTGTATCGCCGTATACATTAAAAGGTTGTCGTTTTCAAAATTTTTGTCGTGGATTACTATTTCACAGCAGGCGGGTTTGTACAGCCCGTTTATTTTCCCGCTCTTCTTCCCGCTGAATACAACCGTATATTTCTCTTTTGTTTCATACAGCTTTCCCAATTCCTCTTTTACTTCCTGCCCGTTTAGCATTTAAGCGTCCTTCCTAATTTTGCGGTTTCAAGCGCTTGTTGTTCGACAACTGAAGTTCAAAAACCTTCCCGGCCTTCTCGTGTTTGAAATTCCGCAAACATTTCATGCAAAGCCCCCGCGATGTTTTTTCCCCTCTTGCCGCTGCAATCCAGCGGCCGCACATCATAAGGCGGCGCGTCCGGACAGCCGCCGTCCAGCAAAACCAATATGCTGAAGGCGGTTCCTTCGCATTTTTCGGCGCTGGTTCTATCCTCGTTTTTCGCCAAATACCATACAGTATCCGACACCGCTTCTATAAACTTTTTTTCCGCCGCGTTCATTCCGCCCTCTCATTTATAGCAAATGTTAAATTCTTCTTGCCCCCCCCCCCCATCGTCGACACAATATATACCAAAAAAATACGGCGCCGCATACAAAAATATCTTTCTAAATATGCTTTATCTCTTTTATTGAAAAATCCACATATACGTTTTCGTTGAATAATTTCAGACTTATTCGCGCCCGCCCCTTCCTTCGGTTTACACTTGATATATCTCCCTCCATGCCTTTTAAGACGCCGCTTATTACCTCTATCCGGTCTTTCTCATTAAAATAAACGATGGAATTTTCTATTGTCGCGTTTGGAAAGTTTATAAACTTCTGTATAAGTTCCTTATCGCGCCCTTTTAGCGGAGTGATATTATTGTTTGCTTTCAAAAACCTTAAAAATCCTTCTGTCTCGCGAAACGCCTGTTGATAGTTTTTTATATCCCCTTCCGGTATTTTTATGAATAAGTACCCGCTGAATATCCCTTTCTTCACCCGCCGCGTCTCGCCGCGCTTGCGTTCTTCCAGTTCTCGTTTGGGGTAGTATATTTCCACATTGTCAAAATCTCCGCGCAAACGGCGAAAACTGTTTATATACTTATCTTCCCGACCGGTTAACACCTGCGCCGCGTATATTTCCCTATCCATGTCTCCCCGTCCGTAAAAGCATAATTATCAATAAAACCGGACACAGGCTTGCTATTATTTTTAATAATATTATTCCTGTGAATAAACATATTCCCGCCTTTATTAAAAATATTTTTATCTCTTTCCGCCGCCGCCGCTCTTTAAGATATTCGGTCATTGAATAATCATAGGCCGCTCCCGGAAACTCCCGGTCAAGCTCTTCCAGCGCCGCTCTGTAATCATTATCTGTCATATCCCGCTCCTTTGCCGCGTTCCGCGTTTGTCATTTTTATTACTGCATCCGCGAGCGGGCTGGTGTACCCCTCTTTTTTTATTTCTCGTTCAAGGCTTTCCATCGTCCGTTGATTGATGAACGGGCGCAGCCGCCCCGCCTGATTTTTCCACGACTTTACGCTTACGGCGTCTTTCTCTTTCACCCCTTCCGGCTTGTTAAACAGCGGCACAAAGTACGCGGCTCCGTTTATCCCTTCCAGCAGTATCGCGTGATTGTCGCTTACGTCGTCCGTCTTATATATTTTTGTTACTCTGCCTGTTATCATCCCGTGCTTCGCCGGCTCGTATAATTTTAGGTTCAGCGCGTTTGTATATTTGAGCTCCCTCCGCGAATCTAAATAACAGTTGTATCTTCCCTGTATCCGCAGTTCTTCTTCCCAATTTTTTTTCACCGTGTAATGTCCGCTGTCCCACTCGCACAACCCCAACCCTTGTAAATGTCCTATCCTGTTGATAAAACGATTTTTCTTATCGCTCCCGCCCGCGTATTCAAGATATATTTTGTTCCCGATTATTATGCCTTTCAATTTTTCATCCAGTTTTGTCCAGCGATCCGCGTAAGCCTCTTTTTCTTTGTCCGACTTCAATTCGGAAGGCGTCCGCGATCCTATCATCGCGGTGCATAAATCTCTCGCGGTCTCTCTCATATATGTTTTTACTATGTCGCGTCCTATAATTATATCTTTCCCGTCTTTATCCGCGCCGTTGACGAGTATGTGGGCGTGTGGATGCGCTGTGTTGTAATGCTCGGCGGCCTGCCAGTACAGTTTATATCCTGTTTGCAGCTCCAGCCGTTTTACGAAACTTTTCACCAATGTCCGCAGGTCTGCGTCTCTCGACTGCGGCGACAGGAATATCCTGAAGTTTTTCGCGCTCATGTTTTGATAGTATTCGCGCGCCGGCGTTCCGTAGAGCTCCGCTCTCCCGCCGTCTTTCCCGGTTCCCTCGCGTCTTAAATAATTGAATAATTGCGCCTTATGCGCCTCAAGGCTTTTGGAGTAATGCATTTTTACCACGCAGTTCTGCCTTATATCTTTTATCCGCCGGATGCCGCCGCCACGCCCGCCGCCGCCTCCTGCGCGCATCAGCGCTCTTAGGCTTGTCCGGCGCTTCCCGCGATTCACGGGCGAGCGAAAACGCGGGTCTATCTTATATTCTTTGTCTTCAAATATAAAATGTTTCATTTTTCTATCATCAGTATGTACGTCTTATATATGCGCCATGACGCAAACTGTGTTAATACCGCCGTCGCGGCTGTTATTATTCCGGCTTTCCAGTTGACCACCGTCAGGCTGATAATTATTGTCAGTATCGCTACTATCAAAAAACAGCTTAGATTTCCTATGCTTTTTATTATGTGGTAAAAACTTAATCCGCCGCCGCCGCTTAGTATCTCAAATCGCCGGATTGACCCTTCATCCACGCCGCCCCGCGTCATTCGCGCCCGCTCGTACAGTTCTATTTTCTCTTTGAAATCAATGCTTGCTGCCGCTTTCCATTCCCCGCCGGCGTATCTTACCACCCACCCTAACGCCTCCTTCCCGCACGCCCAGCTCAGCGCCTCGTCTCCGCTCATGTATCTGCGTCTCATGCTCACCTTCGTTTTTATGTCTGTTAAGGGCGGGGGGCGGATTTTCCCCGCCGTTTCCCGGCTTAAACGCCGGCCGGCCCCTCGGCTTTTCCCCGCCGTGTTCCTGTCGCTTTAATCCTGTTTCTTAAAGAATTCATATCAGTTTTTGCGCCAGCTCGCAGGCCGCTCTCACATTCTCCGCTTTTTCCATGTCGTCAAAAATACCGCCCTCGTTCGCTTTTAGAAACTCTTTTAACAGCCGGTTTATCTCTTCCAACATGGCTTTTATCGATACAGGCATTTCCGGTTTTACTACTTCGCGGTTTAACAGCGGCGATACGGGCGCGGCTCCTTTTTCGGCGGCGGCTTCTTCGTCAGCGCGGGTTGTTCTTTCCGGCTCGGCTTGACGCGGCTTTGACGGTTTCGGCTCCTTTTCTGTTATTTTGTTGTACGCCTGATTTATGCTTATTTCTCCATGCCGTACTTGTTCTTTTACGGGATCCGGCGCTTTGTTGTTTACTTCCTGCGCGCGGTACAGTGTTGTCCGGCTCACTCCTAAGTCTTTGGCGACTTCGCTCCTGTTCTTGCCGCCGTTCTTCATCGTATCCAGTATTGACGCTATCTCCATCAATGCCGCCGCGGTTAAATTCCGGCGGTTTAATTGTCTTGTTAATGTATATACTTTCGCCTCGCCGGCGTCCGCAAATTCTTTTTCTTCTACTAGAACTTCATCAATCCCAGCCTCAAGCGCCGCTTTTAAGCGGGTGTGCCCGTCTACTACACACCCGGACTCTTTCCACAGCACCAGCGGCTCGGATTTGTCATACCCCGCCGCTATCATCGAATCCCGTATCTTTTCTACTACTCCTCTGTCGTTCTCAAACAGTTTCGCTATGTCGGGATTTATCTTTATATCCTTCGGATCCATCCATTTAGCGTACGCCTCGGCACCGGCGTTAGACCCGGCCGTCTGTGTGTACTTTGACAGTTTGGACATCAGAACGCCTCCCCGCCCGCAAGATACTCGCCGTCTTCTAAAAAGCATTCGGACAGATTCACCACCGCTTCGTACAAGGCCGGATTGCATATCGCGTCCGATTCCGGCTTATGGCTCAGCTTCTTTTTCATGTCTTTCAATTCCGTCATGTCCGTCGTCCACGGATACCATGTCTCTTTCGGCGTCGTCCTAAAGGCTTTTTGAAACTCTTCCACGTATTCTTTCTGTCTGCCTCCGGCGGCTTCTTCATATCTTTTGTTGTACCCGTTTATCGTTACGTACCAGTTGGGCAGTTTGCTTGTCTCCGTCTCCAGCTTCCGCCGCAGAAACGCCGCCGCGTTGAAGCTGTCTAAATCTTTTAGCACCGGCGTTATTATTATGTCGCCGGCGTTTATCGCGTTCAGCGTCAGGTTGTCGTAGCTTGGCTGGCTGTCGATTATCATAAAATCGTATTCGCCGTTTAATGTTGTTATCATGTTTTTTAACCGCTTTTCGTTTACCGCTCTCAAGTCCGACAGATCCCGGCTTGACGCTATTATTTCCACGTTTTTCCTTATTGTGGGCAATGTGAAATCGTACAGCCTGTTTCCCTCGTCGCTTAACGCCGCTTTGATGTTGCTCTTTATGGATTTCGCCATCCCTTCTTCGTCAAGATAGTAATATGATGATGAATTATTGAAATCCATATCTGTTACTAATACGCGGTATCCGGCGGCGGCCAAGCAATTTGCCGTCATTATTGTATACCTTGTCTTTCCTACTCCGCCTTTGTTGTTTACAAAGACTATTACCGTCGTTTTCTCTCTCGTTGTCATTGGGTTAACCCTCCCCAATTAAATTGTTTTCGCGCCCAGGACGCTATGCACGGCCGGCGAATCGAACGCCGCGGCGGCTCCAGGGGTTAGAAGGGCGGCTCTTAACGCATCCCTCTCGCCAGAGCAACCCTCGCTGTCGCCGCCGGCCATCGCCATGCTTAAAACCTTATATACATCCGCAGTTGGAGGAATTATCCGCGATGATATATAAGGTTGGTTTTTTCATCTTTTCCCTCCTTGCTTTCTTTCATTATTATCCATTTGTTCCGTCCTCTTCTTTTTTCATCGTTCTATTATTTGGAGACAACTCCGCCGCGGCGGACATTTCAGTTTTTCTAAAATGTCCGCGTTTTATCCCCGGACGCCGTATGACTCCGCCTCCGGTTATCCAGCCGCAACATGGTCTAACCGGCTCCCGCCGCAATACGGCGGTATAATGAAAAAGCCGCAACAAGTTTGGATTTCCCTCAAAATCCAAACTGCATTGCGGCTAATAAAGCCTTGTCTATAATGGGATGAGGGATCTCCCCGCGTATATGAATTTATTTCTTACTACGCTGATTTAGGAAAAACCCCCAAGATAGTCTCATTGTACAGTCTCAGGTTTTATAACTTATTTCGCTATAAAGACTTAGTTCGCGCTTGCTTAGGGAGTTTGGGAGCGAAACTCCACGCCATTGTGTGCTATGGGAATACTACCGCGTAGCGGACTGAAACCCGCCGGCGGGCTGGCGGGCGCTATGCGGGGAAAATATGCTCAATTACAATCTTTATACCAATCATAATAAGAACCACGCCGCCAATAAATTCAGCCTTTGACTTCAACTTCACACCGAAAACACTGCCAACCGCAACACCCGCAATCGACACAAAAAACGTTACCACACCCGTTATCACAACCGCCGTGTACACCCTCACCTTCAAGAAAGCAAACGTTATACCAGCGGCAAAAGCGTCAATACTAGTCGCAACAGCCAAAACCAGCATCTTTACAAACGAAAAAGGATTTTTATCCGGCGCAGCCCCCGCCCCCTCCTTCGAAAAACTATCCCTTACCATTTTCCCGCCAATAAACCCAAGCAAAACAAACGCAATCCAATGATCCAAATCCTGAATCTTATTTACAAAATAAGCACCCGCAAAATACCCCGCCAGCGGCATCAAAAACTGAAAAAAACCAAAATACACACCCGGAATCACCAACTCGCGCAGATTTAATTTTTTAACAGACAAACCCAGCATAACCGACACAGCGAAAGCGTCCATAGCCAAAGCTACAGCAATTAAAATAATTTCTAATAAACCCATAACTTACATCAACGCCCGGTATTTAGCGGAAATCGCCACAGCCTTTTTAGCAGACAAGCCGCAGTAGCGGCTGGGATTTTCAAAAAACATCAATGTCTCGGAAACATCACCGATCAAACCCAACTCAAGCATTTTACCACCGATACGCCGCCAAACATCATCCTCGCGGCGAAGCGCCTGAGAAAAACTCAAACCCTCATTTTCGGCGGCCAGCGTTATACGGCGTACCACCTCGTGAGCGTCGCCCAAGCCGCTTTCAGCAAGCAATATATACGCCGGCTCCGCCATCATGCCGCCCGCGCCCTTCCCCGCGCCGCCGTTCAAGTTTAGCAGCATCCGCTCCCTGTCAACACCAACGCCCTCGATAACATCACTCATACGCGACACCGCCATGCAGAAACCGCAAACATATTCCGCAATAAACCGCTGACTAGCCGAATTAGACAAATCACGCTGATGTTCGCTTATCTGATCCATATAAAAGCTCACCACACGCGGCATAAACGCCTTCCACAAGCTTTTTACGTGCTCGCTGTTCCATGGGTTGCGCTTTTGCGGCATGGTAGAAGAACCTACCTGCGAACCGGCAAAGCCCTCTCTAACTTCAGCAATTTCGCTGCGCTGAAGATGGCGCAAATCGTCGGCCAGATTCGCAATAACGCCAAAAGCCACATTCATTTCCAACAACAAACGCAGCAAATACTCGGGCTCAACAAGCTGGGTCGAATGTTCCGAAGGTTCAAGTCCCAGCTCGGCAAGATATATGCGCTCAAGTTCTTCCGGGTCGCGGCTAATCAAACTGAGGGCGTTATACGCGCCAACCGCCCCGGCCAGCTTGCCTCTCAAGTTTCCAGAAAGCCGTTTTATTTCCAGTATTGATTTACCTAGTCGCGCAACATACTCCGCAACGGCAAATCCAAGTGTAACCGGCACGGCGTGCTGCCCGTGTGTGCGTCCCGCCTGTGGTGTATACGCCTCGCGTTCCGCAAAATCACAGAGTTGAAGTTCCAGTTTTCGCAACAGGGGCAGCGCTGCTTCCACTGTAACTCCTTTCATGCGGAGTGCCATGCTTGTATCCAATATATCAACGCTTGTAGCGCCCAAGTGTACTAGCGGGCTGAGTTCGTCTGGTACTTTCTTTTTAAGGATGTTGACTAACGCGCGGATGTTATGATGGGTTTTTTCTTCTTCCGCGTACACTTCTTCCGGTGTGATTGTGTCTACTGCTTTGTCCAGTCGCCGCCGCGTTGTCTCGTCCAACTTGCCGCGCGCGCGCAGATGTGCGGCGACAAGGGCTGTCTCGGCTTTCAAGCAGGCGCGTACTGAGGCTTCTTCTGATAGCCAGTTGCTTACTGCCTCGAAGGTCTCTTTTTCAGAGATTGAATAGCGATGGTCCAGCGGTGAAATATTTTGAAAAATTGAGCGTTCTAACATATAATGACACATCATACCGAAACAAGGTTTGTTCCACAAGAACCGCCCCCACCAGTGGGTTTCACATCCGCTACGCGGCGGCGTACCCGCGAGTCGTCTTCACTTTGCCGCTTCGCTCTGATAAAGCGATTGGCATACGCGGCTGCCAGCCGCCCCATAAGGGTGTGGAGTTTGCGCTTCCGCGCAAACTCCTAAAGCAAAACGCGCAGCGTTTTGCTACGCGGCGCAATCTAGTCAGCCGCCGCCGGCACAAAAGTAATCTTAACCGAGCCGTGCCCGTTATTGGTTCCGCCTCCGGCAGCGGCTTTAGGGATGATGGTGTTTTCAATGAACGCCAAACCACCACCGGAAGTTTTCGCCCAGGAGGAACCGCCGCCTCCGCCGCTGGGGAGACCGCCCCCTGTACTTACATCCGTACCACCCGAGCCGCCGTAATAGCCGCTGCCGCCGCCGCCTCCGCCGCGATTGTTTTTTCCGCCCGCGCCGCCTTTTCCTAGAACTCCGGGATATCCAATACTGGAGTTAGAGGGCTGTCCGCCTGCTGACAGCCCGCCGCCATAAGCGGTTGCGATTGGATTAGTTTTATCTTTAGTAAGACCATTTCCGCCTGCCGCTATGCCCAAACCGCCGTTTCCGGAAATACCGCCATAACCAGTGCCGCCCGCGCCGCCGCCGCCGCCGCCCGCCACGATTATGCGGCTTGCAAGGGAGGCTTCATTGTCCCAGTTGCCAGTTGCCGTACGAATATCCGTAGCCCCGTGCCCGCCGCCGCCTGTAGATCCGCCAGAATATTGGGAGCCGGACGACTTACCGCCGCCGTTCCAGCCGCCGGCTTGCGGGTTGGCACCGCCTACGCCATTAGAAGGCGCTCCTTTGCCGCCAACATAGATATACAGCGGCGTACCTTCCGTCAGATTAATATCACCGCCTACGTAGCCGCCTTTGCCCCCTACTCCAGCGGTGCCGTCGCCTCCTGCGCCCCAGACTTCAATCTTGTACACGCCGTCCAACGGAACAATCCATGTCTGCACTTTGCCGTCAGCGCCGCCGTTCACGCCATTATAGTTGAAGACGTATTGAGAGACCCCCTTAACCCGCCACTGCGCGTACAGCGTTACAACAGCCCCGCTCTCATCTTTCGGAAACAGCGGGCTGGAGGTGTTTATAACATTGCCGCCAACCTCCGCGTCTGCCCAGTTTACAAACTCGTAGATTAAGTCGCTTTCTGTTACAGTGGCCGCAGCGGGAGGAAGCATATCCTTACCCGCTTTCTTCAATCCACCCTCGGCGCTCAAAGCCTCGTTCACTTCGGATAGACTGTTAGGCGCTGTCCCGCTCTTGCCGTTTAAGTCAAACGTTACGGTAAAGGTATTGGCGTTCCATTGCTGGTAAAGCTGTATGTCGCCGGGAACATCGTAGTCGTCGCTGGTTGGATCTACAGACTCCCCGTTTATGTCTTGCCAGCCGGCGCTTGTGTAATGCTCCCGCGTGAACACGGGGACCGGCGGGTTTTGCGTTACTTCCGAGCCGTTTATCAAATAAGACGCCGCCAGCTTGTAGCCCTCGCCAATGATTAAGCCGTTTTCTTTTCTGTTAATCGCATCCTTGGACTCTGTAAAATAGACAGTCTTCTTCTCTCCGTTTTCCGCCGTAATCTCTTTTTCTTCAAAACCATCAGTATTACCGGTTTCAGCAACGGCTGCCTCGTACCATATCTTAGTCGGGATTGCGATGCGTTTTTCAAACACGCCTGTACCGGCGTTTCTGTTGAAAGTTACCGTGTAATAAGGCTTTTGAGGAGCCGGCGCCCAGTCCGCGGTTACCGTGATGTTTCCTGTTACCGGAGTATTAAGAGTCGCTTCTTCACCGCTTTCAATCTTCCAGCCTGTAAGAGTGTGAAAGTCCCATTCCGGCGCCGAGCCGAATATTTCAGGTTTGCTGTTGTATAAGTATTCGTCTCCCGGAAAAGATGGAATTGTGGCTATAGGGGGAACAGGTTCGGGAGGAAGA
Source organism: Spirochaetaceae bacterium (assembly GCA_031267475.1). Lineage (GTDB taxonomy): Bacteria > Spirochaetota > Spirochaetia > Treponematales > Breznakiellaceae > JAIRMY01. The sequence continues at coordinate 20,236 of JAIRZA010000036.1, forward strand.
GATTCACTTGGCGGGTTGGGGGGGGGGGGGGATTAATGCCGGCATTTTGGGAGGCTGCAAGCGCTGCTTGATAATCCTTCCAGAGATTGTTGATACGCTCCCATTCCAAATGCGCCTCGTCGTAAGCCTTTTTTTCCTCGCTGTCCACAACAGCGTTGACCGTTTTCGGCGTCAGCGGTTCGTTGACGATTAATTCGGTGTAAGGGTCGTCTGTTAATTCGGACGCATCCGCGTTTTCCCAGCCGTTTCTGAAAGTAACAACAATAGTAGTTTCTGTTTTGCCATCCGGCTTAGCTGGAGAGTTTTTCACCGCTTCTATAAGCACGTCTGACTCAGTTTCTCCGCAGGAAGACAGGACTGTCGCGGCTATTAGCGCCGCTAAACCTAACTTTAGTTTATTCATAAACTGCTCCTTGTAAAAAGATTACGGCGGCTGTAAGAACAATCGCCATGATGAATAGTATACAAAATGCGCGGCATTTTGCATACTGTAGAACTGTCGTTTCGCGCGGCGAAACTCCTAAAGCAAACTGCTGTGCATTTTGCTACGCTGACGTGTTGAGCTCCGGAGTTTCGCCGTGCGAAACTCCTAAAGCAAAATGCTGTGCATTTTGCTACGCTGGCGGGGTAAACTCGTCGAGTATGGACGAGTTTTCTTTTTTCGCCGCTTTTTGATACTTGGAAAGATACTCCCGCGTTACCGCTTGTTTCTGATTCATGTTTAACCCCGTTGAGACGCCCTCCTTCGAGCGTCTTTATCATATTTTGGGTAACAGCGTCAACAAGTTGACGTTTTAACAAGTTGACGTTTTAACAAGTTGACATTTCAATTTGAGGCATACGCCCTTTTCGGTAACATTTTTCATGAAGCAACGCGCGTACTTGACAAGGGGGAGGGCTTTATACTAGCCTAAAGTATTATTTAGGAGGATTTATGAGCGCCGTTATAAGGCTCAAAAAATTTGGTACAAAAAAACGTCCATTTTACCGTATTGTGGTTATGGATTCGCGGTCGCCAAGAGATGGCAGGACAATCGAAGAGTTAGGTTATTATCATCCAATAGCGCAGGAAGGCAGGCAAATATCTTTCGACACCGTGAAAGCGGTTAAATGGTTGAAAGCGGGCGCGCTGCCCAGCCATACAGCGCGGAAGATTTTTAACAGGAATAATATCAAGATGAACAACCCTGAGCTTGCGCTGAATTAAAATCGCGGGTTGTAAAATCAGGGTTATGAGAGGCTGTGTTTGGAAAAAGATCTTGTTGAATACATTGTAAAATCAATCGTAGACGATCCTTCGGCGGTATCGATTCGCGTTGTGGACGGTGAAGCGTCTTCTATTCTGGAACTTAGCGTGGGATCGGGTGATATTGGGAAGGTAATAGGCAAAGGCGGACGTGTCGCCAGGGCGATACGGACCGTTCTCCACGCCGCCGCCGCTAAAGGCGGCAAGCGGGCTATTTTGGAAATCCTTGATTGAAAAACATTTTGTAAGCGCTGTTGTCCTGTCGCCGTTCGCGCTGGACGGCTTTGTTAAAGTACGCTCGCTTTCCGGTGAAACAGAACATCTTTTACGCCTGTCTTCCGTTGTTTTGCGCGGTAAATCCGGCGAGCGGGCTTATGAAATAGAAAAGTCGCTGGTCATTGACGGTGTTCCCGCCCATATTCTTGTAAAATTTAAAAACATCGACACGCCGGAAGCCGCGAAAACGCTTTCCGGTTCGGAAATTTTGCTTTCCCGCCTAGAAGCCGCGCCCTTGGCGGCGGATGAATACTATATCGAGGACTTAAAAGGTCTGCGTGTAGTTGACATCGCCGGTGAAACACTTGGCGAAGTGAGCGGAATACTAGAAGGCGGAGGCGGGCAGCTGCTCGAAATGCGCCTTGCGCCCGATGTGTCAAAACTCATCCCGTTCCGTAATGAATTTTTCGGCGAAATTGATCTTAAAAAAAATGAAATAACACTCCTCGCCGTTTGGATTCTTGAATGAAGTACACGGTCCTTTCACTTTTCCCCGAAATAGCCGACGCGTTTTTTTCGACATCAATCATGGCGAAAGCCGTTTCACGCGGCGTCATAGAATACCAGTCCATCAACATACGCGATTATGCGTTGGATAAGCATAAAACCTGCGACGACGCGCCTTACGGCGGCGGGGCTGGTATGCTCATGCTTCTGGAACCGCTTTCAAGAGCGCTAGCCGCGGCGGGCGCCGGAACGCCGGGCAAACGCGCCATATACCTTTCGCCGTCCGGCAGGATGTTTACTCAAGAGCTGGCTAAAGAACTGGCGAAAGAACAAGAACTCATTCTGATTTGCGGGCGTTACGAAGGGATAGATCAGCGCGTTATCGACCTTTATGTTGACGATGAAATCTCCATTGGGGACTATGTGCTGTCTTCCGGCGAAACCGCCGCGCTCGTGCTAATTGACGCAAGCTACCGGCTGCTGGACGGCGTTATCAGCCCTGAATCCCTTAACGAAGAAAGTTTTTCCGGCGGACTTCTGGAGTACCCCCAGTATACACGCCCCGAAATATATGATAGCATACAGGGAGAAATGCGGGCGCCTGAAATTTTACTTTCGGGACACCACGAAAACATTAGACGCTGGCGACTAAAAAAACGTGTTGAAAAAACTCTCGCGAATCGGCCTGATTTGTTGCGTAGAGGCATGGAAAAGGGACTTTTCGATGACGAGACCTGTAAAATTATTGACGAGGCTGCCAGCGTAACGGAGGGATTATGAATGAGATAAAGGCTATCGAAGAAGCCCAGATGAAGGAAAATTTAACTTTTTTTAGACCGGGCGACACTGTTAAGGTGCATTTTAAGATTGTTGAAGGCGGAAAAGAGCGTATCCAGATATACGAGGGGCTTGTCATCGCGATAAAGAATTCCCGCGTGGGAAGGACTTTTACTGTGCGCAAGAATTCTTACGGTGTAGGCGTTGAGCGTGTGTTTCCGATTCATTCGCCGCGTATCGCCAAGATTGAGGTAAGCCGCTCCGGCAAGGTACGGCGCGCGAAGTTGTACTACATCAGGTACAAAATTGGAAAGGCTGCCAAGATCAAGGAGCTTTTGGGTAAAAAAAGCACTGTTACCAAGCATATTGC
>JAIRZA010000081.1 GCA_031267475.1 Spirochaetaceae bacterium
CAATAATTGACACACCTTTATTAACGAAGTAGTATTTCAACATATCGAGAGATTAGCTCATCTGGATAGAGCGTCAGCCTCCGGAGCTGAAGGCGGCAGGTTCGAGTCCTGTATCTCTCAAACATACCTAGTACATGAAAAGGACGGCGGCCATTATGGATATTCAGAACACTATAAAAAATTTACATCCGCTAGAAGTCAAAGTCATACTGCGATACGGGAAAAACGACGAACTTTCTGTTGAGAACATCGAATCGGAACTACAATTTAAGCACGGGAATGGGAATCAGGCGCTCTCGTGGCTTGCGGCGAAAGGCATTATCAGCGAAAAACGGCGCGAAACAGCAACACTATACGAATTAACAGAACTTGGCCGCCTGTGGAAAGAGAAAGGTGCCCCCGAAGAGCGCATTATGGAACTTGTGAAGATAAAACCCGGCCTTACACTGCCGGAAATCGCCGCGGCACTCGATCTTGAAAACAAAGACGCCGGCAGCGCCTTTGGGACGCTGTCAAAGCTGGGGCTGCTCGACATGAACAACGACAAGCAAGTCAGCGTAATTTCATCTCCGGCTACAGGCGCGTCCGCAAGCGCGGCGGCGGAACAAATCGCGCTTACACGCTCCCTTTTGAATATGGCGGCGGACGGAGCGCAAATTGCGGAAAGCACCCTCAACGCGGAGGAAAAGCGGACAATGGCCGGCATAGCCAAGAAACGCGGCGCGGCGGGGGCGGCTTTCCGCACAGTAGAGAGGGAAACCGTCTTCTTTACGTTTAATGACGAGCACACGGCGCTTGTGGAGGCGCTCAAACAGGCCGGAATTTCCGGCGGCGAGATAGGCGCTCTTACCGCCGAAATGCTAGAGACAGGCTCGTGGAAAGGCAAAACATTTAGAGCGTACAATGTACAAGTTCCGCCCGCCAGACTCTTGATCGGCAGAACCAACGCATACGCCCAGTTTTTAGAGCAAACAAAAGACAAACTAGTCAGCTTAGGCTTTGAAGAATTCGACGGACCACTTGTTGAAACCGAGTTTTGGAATTCAGACGCGCTTTTCATGCCGCAATTCCATTCGGCGCGCGATATTCACGATGTTTATCATATAGCCGAGCCCGCCTCCGCCAAAAAAATTGACGAACCATGGCTTTCAGCCGTAGCCGCCGCTCATGAAAACGGCGGATCAACCGGCAGCCGCGGCTGGGAATACGCATTTGACAGTGAATTCACCAAACGCCTAATATTGCGCAGTCAAGGTACAGTTATGTCTGCAAAAACCTTGCCCCACGCAAAGGTCCCCGGCAAATACTTTGGAATACTGCGTTGCTTCCGTTACGACAAAGTGGACGCCACACACCTGTCTGACTTCTATCAAACTGAAGGCATTATGCTTGGCGAAGACGTAAACCTTCGCACACTCCTTGGGATGCTGGAAATGTTTGCCGTTGAAGTAGCGGGCGCAAAAGAAGTTAAATATGTGCCGGGCTATTTCCCGTTTACCGAACCCTCTGTCGAGGTGCACATAAAACACCCCGTTCTTGGCTGGTTTGAATTGGGCGGATCCGGCATATTCCGGCCGGAGGTAACGGCGTCGCTTGGCGTAAAGACACCTGTCGCGGCCTGGGGGATAGGAATAGACCGCATGGCGCTGATGGCTTTGGGATTAAACGACCTTAGAGAACTCTTTAGTTACGACATAGAAAACGTCCGTTTACGCCGCTGCGGTTGACATCAAACGGCGAGATGCGGGTGGAGCGGGGAATTCGCGGGACGGAGGCGTACCGGCGGCCTTAGAACCCGCAAGTTTTTTAGCGAGAGGCGTTCCTAGAAACATATCCGGTATACGGCAAATTCTGGACAACGGTTACGCCGTCTTCAAAAAGCGCTTCTATCACGAACTCCCCCGTTATATTCTGCGACATCCCTATCTCGATACTTAGCGAAGCCGGAGGGTAAGAGCCAAGAATAAATTCCGTGCGCCTGCCTAATGTGTTGTACGGCATTAGCGTGTCGTATATGAAGTAGTCGGAACTTTCCGCATCGTCTCTTGTGAAAAAAATCCTAAAAAACAGCGGCGGCTGTTGCAAGCGGGCTTGCAATGGCAAGCGTGCTTGCGTCAAGCTCGCTTGGCGGGGCGAATTTATATTTAGCTTGACAATATTACTGCCCAGAAACCGTGTAAGCTCCATTTCCGCTGTAAAATACTGCATTGCCGCGGCGGTTTCCGTGATCAATTGCGGTTTTTTTGTGTTTTTCCGCGCTTTTTCCGCAGTATTTATTCGTAAAATAACGAATGAAAGCAGCGAAAGAAATAAAATAAGCGCAAGGATAGATATTAACAGGCGTTTGACCCGGCTTTTTGCGGTATAAAACAAAAACAGGCATAAAAAAACCACGATTACTGAAACAAAAAGCGTCAGCAATACCAGCGTATACTCTGAAATGAAGATGTTTTCGCGCTTGAACCCTATATACGCATAGTTGCGATCGTCATTTTCTACCGCGTCAAAATCCGCGCCTATGCCCCTATTGCGCATGACAACACCCGCGTATTCGTAAAAAAGACTTGCGGCGGTACTCGCAAGGATTTTTTTACCCGATTGCAGTACGTTGAACAATGCCGGACTGTCTCCGTTGGCGCGTAATACGGGAATATCTCCCGCCGGCATAAAATCTCCGGCGACTGCGTCTATGACGTTAAAGAAACACGGTATTTCACGTCTGGCGCATATTCTAAAGAAAGACTCCACCAGAGAAAGCGGCGCGGCAGTCTGCCCCCGCCCCTTCACTATTTGTACCGCGTCCGGCGGAGCGGGAAAATCACAGTACACCAATACCACGTCCTCGCGGTCCTCGATTTGATTGAACAGCGCTTGCAGTCCGGCGTAAGGATAGGCGGCGGATGACGGCTCGGAAGGCCAATTATCGCCCGCAAAGTATATGAGCGTATCAAAAGCCGGCGGCTCGGCTAAAAGCATATCCATTAGTTCTATGGCAAACTCCTGCCCCCAGCTTATCCCGTTTGGATTGACAGCTCTTTTGTTGATATTTGTGAAAGGGACGGCCAGTACAAAAAGACCGCCCGCATAGCCGGAACCGGCGTATGCGGACGCATTGGCGGAACCGGCG
>JAIRZA010000136.1 GCA_031267475.1 Spirochaetaceae bacterium
TACTTAACAGTGTATTACAAAAATGGTAAAATCGACCATGTAAAGATATTTACGCGCGAGGCCGGCCATAAAACATGGGCTGGCAGTTTACCGTCAAATGTCAATTTTAACAACATTGATAACATGGAGGATATAATCATTACCCGCTAAACCGGTGGTGTTTCCCGTAACATAATGACAAATCAAGAGAATTTTATGCGGGAGACTTTTACACCGCCGGCGGTTTTTTTGGATTTTATAAAAAAACACGATAAATTTATTATCGCGGGACATGAGGAGCCTGACGCTGACTGCATAGGCAGCCAGCTTGCGCTTGCTTCTTTGCTGCGCCGCCTTGGTAAAACGGCCTTGCTTAAATCGGCCGGGCCGTTCAGAAAAAACGAAGTTCTTCCGTACAAAAATTTATTTTCCGCTGAAATAAGCGGCGAGGATGCAATGGACGCCGCCGTTATAATTGTTGATTGCCCCGCGCCGTCCCGTACAGGCAGTCTTTGCGGAGCGCTGGAAAAACTTCCGCTGGGCGTACTCGATCATCACGCGACCGGAGCGTCAAGCGCCGGAGCCGTCTGCTCATATATCAGGGCGCAGGCTCCGTCGTCAACACTTCTAGTTTTTTCATTATTCAAAGCGCTGTCAATTAAACTTACAGAAGAGGAGGCGAATTTGCTCTTCCTTGGACTATGTACGGACACCGGATTTTTTCGCCACATTGACAACGGGGGAGGGGAAACTTTTCGTGTAGTCGCGGAACTTGCCGACGCGGGAGCAAGTCCAAAGAAAACTTTCGCTAAAATGTCGGGCGGTAAAACTTTGAATTCGCGCCTTTTGCTTGGCTCGGTTTTATGTCATACGGAAAGCTATTTTGATGGGAAATTGCTGCTTACCAGCGAAGAATTGGCGGAAACAGAGCGCTACGGCACAGAAAACCGCGACTCCGACACGCTTTATCAGCTTTTAATGCAGATTGAGGGAACCGAAGCAGTGGTAACGCTGCGCCAGAGCAGCCCGTCTCAATGCGCAATAGGTATGCGCTCGCGTGATTCTGTCGATGTTTCGAAAGCCGCCGCCGCTTTTGGGGGAGGCGGGCATAAAAACGCGGCGGGAGCGTATCTTGAAGGCAGTATTGCCAGCCTGAAACAGGCCGTACTTAACGAATTTAAAAAGATTTTTCACGATTAGCGCCGCAGCCGCGCGCGGATTATGCGTAATCATACGCGCATGATTACGCGAAATCAGGCGGGCGCGGCAGGAGAGCGCGGCTAAAGACCGGAACGCCAAAGACCGCTTGCGCCGCCGGATTTTTCCTCCAGTCTTATATCAGAAATTACCATACCCCGTTCAACAGCCTTGCACATATCATAAATCGTGAGCAGCGCTATGGAAACGCCGGTTAAAGCCTCCATTTCGGCGCCGGTTTTGCCGTGCAGCTTTACCGTGCATACCGATTCGACGCGCTGTTCTTCGGTTTCGCTGTTTTCTAAAATATTAAAATCAATTACGCATGAATCAAAAGAAAGTGTATGGCACAGCGGAATAAGCTCCGCTGTTTTTTTTGCCGCCATAATGCCGGCTATGCGCGCGGCGCCGAGGACATCGCCTTTTTTCGCGTCGCCGCTTTTTATGGCGGCAAGCGTGTTTTTATTCAGGATTATTACCCCTTTGGCGACAGCTTTGCGCAGGCTTGTGCCTTTGCCGCCGATATCCACCATTATTGCGTTCCCGCTCTCGTCAAAATGCGTGAAATTATTCATGGCGCTTGTTTGGATCCGCGTACACAACTCCGGGCAGCGGCTTGAACGCTTTGAAAGAAAGATATTTGAACGGGTGTATATCCAGCACATTGCTGAACCAACCGCCCAGTTCGCTTTTATCAACAATATTGACGGCAAAACTGTACGAGATTGGCAGAACAGTGCCTCTGCTTAACAGAAGCTCCTCCGCCTCTGAAAGAGTTTTCCAGCGGGTGTCTCCTTCTTCTTCCATGGAGCGGTTTATCAATTTTTCATAGTCCGGGTCATTATAATGAGCGTCGTTCAGGTTGGAATCGCGCCGCCACATCTGTAAAAATGTATAAGGGTCGGCAAAATCGCCTATCCATGTTGAGGAAGCGACATCGTAGCCGTCTTCCGCCAGCGAATCGAAGTATTTATCGAAAGGGAATACGTCGATTTTTACCGGGATTCCCAATTCGTCCATCCACGCCGCCGACATAACGCCGCCAATGCGGGCCGCCTCCATAGCCGGGGTGAGCCGTATCACAAGTTCGGGCAGCCCCTTGCCGTCCGGATAGCCGGCTTCGGCAAGAAGTTTCTTGGCTTCCACAAGGTCTGTTTTGTTAAGGCCGTCGATTTCGGGGTAATCCATGATGGGGTATATCAAAGTTTTGGCGGGCATGGGATAGCCTTCGCGTATGCTGTCCCACGGCAGCGCGAGGACGAGCGCGCGGCGTACGCGCCAATCATTCCAGGGTTTGTGTATGGAGCGGATAAAGTAGTAATGTGTGGCGAACATTGGGTTTACAACTATACCGGATAAGTCGGTGAGCGTTTCAAGATTAACCTCTCCGGAAATCCAGCGTACTCCGCCGGAATTCCATAAGGCGGAAGCGTCGTCGCCGTCTTCCGTGAGCTCTATCGTAATATTTTTTAGCATTACATCATTCGCGCCCCAGTATAATTCGTTGCGGGTAAGTGTTTTTACCTTGTCTTTATTTTCTAAAAGATAGTAAGGTCCGTTGGATATGGGGCTGGTTTTTGACCAGTCTTTGATATTCAGCATTGAAGGATGTATCGGGCTGAAAGAATGATGGCAGAGCATACTCGGAAAGAATGAAGCGGGAGAGATTAGGCGCACTATCAGAGTTTTGTCATTGGGCGCTTCTATCCCGACCTTGCCTTTGTCGGAGCTGCGCCCCATGCGGTAGTCGTTTGCGCCTTCAATAATATCGAAAAGCGACGAATACGGAGAATTGCGTCCCGGCTCAAGCTGGGAAAGCCATGAATTGCGGAAGTCTTCGGCGCGTACCGGATCGCCGTTCCAGTAGCGGGCGTAGTCGCGCAGCGTAAAAGTCCAGACTTTCTTGTCGTCCGACAGATCCCAGCGGACTGCGACGGCAAGAACCGGCTCCATTGTGAGCGGATGATACGAAAAAAGCCCTTCGTACAGGCCGGTGTAGAACTGCGCCTCGCCCGCAAGGTATGACTTTCGAAAATCCAACTCCACAGCGCTGCCTGACATCGTCATTGAAAGCGAATCGCGGTTGACGACCGGCGGGCGCTTCCTCGCGTACTCGGGAGACTCCTCGCCGTCTTCCGCCGCGAATACGGCTGTGTTCAGCAAGAG
>JAIRZA010000189.1 GCA_031267475.1 Spirochaetaceae bacterium
GCCTTGATGCGGTCCATCGTTGAAACGAGGTACTCGAAGCCGTATCCGGCAGCCGACTGCCCTACGTTCATGACCACGTTGTCCAGTGTAACGCCTGTCTGTCCGATAACTACGTTGAGCTGTTTTGCCAGATTGATGTCAACGGCTGATTCCGCGCCTATCTTGGCTTTGTACGCTTGAACGGCGCCAACCGCTACTTTTTTATAGTTTTCTTCTTTGCAAGACATAAACAGGACGTTCTTGCCTTCGAGGGCTTCAGCGCATTTGTTAAACAGGTCGCCGTCTTTTTCGACGTTCTTGCATCCTTCTATTACAAGGGGGAGTGTTACTACGGCGGCCACTTCTTTCGCAAGTTTAACGCAGTCTTCTATTGACTTGTTGTCGCCGTTCGGATCGGCGCTCTCCATATAAAGGGCCACAAAGCTCGCGCCCGGAATGGTACAAGCTTTCTTAGCGAAATCCGGAATTGTTTTACATCCATCGTAAAACTTTTTTAGCTCCGGTAAATCAAGGTTCGGCCCTTTATCCGAAATCTCGACACCAACTTTAGGGGGGTTTTTTATAGGATCGTCAAAGCTGTACAGCGGCGTAACACTTTCACCACCCAGCACTAACACTTTATCCCCCGTTCCAATCGTTACTTCCCTTATAGAAGCATTGAATTTTTGCGGAACACGTTTAAACGGCATACATTCTTCTCCTTAAATCGCATTTATTGCCTATTTGGCGTATTATGTTTATATTTTTACACACTTACGCTTATTCGTCAATCGATTTTTCAAAGCTCCGGCTCAACGCGCAAATTCCAAGTCTTTGTGTTGAGGGGGGCTGGCAGTCGCGTATGCCAATCGCTTTTATCGGTGGCGAAGACGCGAAGTGAAGACGGCTTGCGGTATGCCGCCGCGTAGCGGATATGAAGCCCGCTGGCGGGGCGGGCGCGGTTGACGAAAAAAAGATTTACGATTATATTTGACTTATAACACTGTGGCAGGGTTTTATAGCCTTGTTTCAGCTTACCCCCCGGGTTTCATCACCTCCTTTTCCCGGGGGGTTTCTTTTTTTCCCGCAGACAGCGGGCGATGTATTCCACTTTTCATAAATTTGCGTTATACTCAGCATAATTTGGAGGATTTCGTGTATAAACCAGTAGACCAAAAAGTAAATTTCCCAAAAGAGGAAGAAAAGATTCTTGATTTCTGGGAAAAAAACGATATTTTCAAAAGATCCATCGCCCAACGCTCCACGAGCGCCGGAGCAGGCGGCGTAAACGATTTTGTGTTCTATGACGGCCCCCCCTTTGCTACAGGGTTGCCGCATTTTGGACATTTCGTGCCAAATACGATAAAAGATGTTATCCCCCGTTACCAAACCATGAAAGGCAGACGTGTTGAACGACGCTTCGGCTGGGATTGCCACGGACTGCCTGTAGAAAATCTCATTGAAAAAGAGCTTGGACTAAATTCAAAGACGGATATTGAACGCTACGGCGCGGCGCGTTTCAACGAGGCCTGCCGCGCCTCCGTTCTTCGTTATGTCGCCGAATGGCGGCGCATTATAAGCCGGCTGGGGCGCTGGGTGGATTTTGACAATGACTATAAGACGATGGACGCGCCCTACATGGAATCTATCTGGTTTGTTGTTAAAACGCTGTTTGACAGGGGGCTTTTGTACGAAGGGCACTATATCCTGCCGTACTGCCCGCGCTGCGCTACAGTTCTTTCAAATCATGAGTTAAATTTGGGCGGCTACAGGGATGTGCACGATCCAGCGATTACCGTCCGCTTCAAAATAGCCGGGGACGGCGGCGGCGCGCGGCGGCTTGTCTTGCCGCCGGGCAGCTGCCTGCTTGCTTGGACGACGACGCCTTGGACTCTGCCTTCTAATCTTGCTCTTACTGTGGGTCCGAATATTGATTATGTCCTCGTCGAAGACGCGGAAAGCAGTGTTCATTATATTCTCGCGGAAGCGCGGCTTCCTGCTTATTACAAAGATTCTTCCGCGTACAGGCTTGTTTGGCGGGTAAAGGGCGCGGAGCTTGTGGGCATCGAATACGAGCCTTTATTTCCGTATTTCGCCGCCGCCCGCGAGCAGAATGCTTTTCGCGTCTATGCGGACGATTTTGTTTCAACGGAGGATGGTTCGGGGATTGTCCATACTGCGCCCGGTTTCGGCGAGGACGACCAGCGTGTTCTTCGCGGTACGGGTGTTCCTGTAATCTGCCCTGTGGACGCGGAATGCAGGTTTACGGGTGATGTTCCCGACTATGCCGGGCGTTTTGTTAAGGATTGCGACAAGGATATTATTGACAGGCTCAAAAAAGAGGGGTGTCTGGTAAAGCGCGACCAGATACTTCACGCTTATCCGCACTGCTGGCGCTGTGGTCATCCGTTGATATATCGCGCGGTTGGTTCGTGGTTTGTGGATGTTCAGAAGGTTAAGGGGGATATGCTTGCGGCGAATGAGGAGATAAGCTGGACTCCTTCTCATATAAAGCATGGGCGTTTTGGCAAGTGGCTGGAGGGGGCGCGGGATTGGGCTATTAGTCGCAATCGTTATTGGGGTAATCCGCTGCCTATTTGGAAGTGCCCGGACTGCGGCAAGGTTATTTGCATTGGTAGTGTCGCGGAGCTTAAGGAGTTGTCCGGCAAAGAGCCGCGGGATTTGCATAAGCATTTTGTTGATGAAATTACTATTCCTTGCGGGTGCGGCGGCGTGATGCGCCGGGTCAGCGAGGTTCTCGACTGCTGGTTCGAGTCGGGTTCTATGCCTTACGCGCAGAATCATTATCCTTTTGAGAATAAAGAATTTTTTGAATCGCATTTTCCGGCGGATTTTATTAACGAGGGGTTGGACCAAACACGGGGTTGGTTTTATACGCTTACGGTGCTGGCGGCGGCTTTGTTCAAGCGTCCTGCTTTCAAGAATTGTATTGTTTCTGGTCTTGTTCTGGCGAGCGACGGCAAAAAAATGAGTAAGAGTCTTAAAAATTATACTGACCCTATGGAGGCGGTGAATATGTTCGGGGCGGACGCTCTTAGGCTCTTTCTGATTCACTCGGCTGTTGTCAAGGCGGATGATCTTCGTTACAGCGACGAGGGTGTTCGTGATGTGCTAAAGAGTGTTTTGCTGCCGCTCTGGAATGCTTATAGTTTTTTTGTTACTTACGCGAATATAGATGGTGTTGCGCCTTGCGCTCCGCCGGTTTCTCCGCAAAATCCGCTTGATAGATGGATTTTGTCTGAGTCGCAGACTTTGATAGCTCGTGTTGGCGGGGCGCTGGATGTTTATGATCTTTCACGCGCTATTGATCCTATTGTTGAATTTATTGACTCTTTGAATAATTGGTATATTCGTCGTTCCCGCCGGCGTTTCTGGAGGTCTGTGGAAAATGGTGTGGATGGTGATAAGAATGATGCTTACGCGGTGTTGCTTGAGGCTCTTTTGACGCTTGTAAAAATTGCCGCGCCGTTTACGCCGTTTATTGCCGAGATGATATGGCAAAATTTGCGTCGTCCTGATGATCCTGTTTCGGTGCATCTTGCGGATTGGCCTGTGCCGCAGGAAAATCGTTTTGATCGTGAGCTTGAATTTAAGATGTCTTGTGTTAAACGGGCTGTGGCGCTGGGGCGCGCTCTGCGTTCTGCTAATAATGTTAAAAATCGTCAGCCGCTTAGTATGGTGAGTCTGGTAACTTGTGATGAAAGGGAAAAAAGCGCTCTGCTTGAAATGGAGGGTATTATTGGCGAGGAGCTTAATGTAAAAAGGGTTGTCTGGAGCGATAATGAGGGGGATCTTGTTGAGTATCAGGCGAAAGCGAATTTTCGTGTTCTTGGCAAGGAGCTTGGCGGGGATATGAAGATTGTCGCTGAAAAGATTGGGTGTCTGGGTCGTGCTGAAATTCAATCAATCCTTGGGGGTGGGGTGGTTTCGATTGAGGCGGGGGGGCGTGTGGTGAATCTTTCCGCCGAAAAGCTCGATATTAAGCGTATTGAACGGGCTGGTCTTAGGGTGATTAACGAGGGGAGTCTTACTGTCGCGCTGGATACGGATATTAGCGAGGAGCTTGCTCTTGAGGGTTTTGCCCGCGATCTTGTTCGCGGCGCTCAAAATCTTCGGAAAGAGTGCGGGTTTGATGTTAGTGATCGTATTTGTTTGTATCTTTCGGGTTCGCTGTGTCTTAAGCGGGCGTGGGAGGGGTATTCGGATTATATTGCTTCGGAGCTTCTGGCTGTTTCTGTTGTGTGGGTGGATGGGGAAGATTTGTCCGCGCCGGTGGTGGGTACTGGCGCGGCGCGGGGTGGCGGCTCTGCGGTTATCGAATGCGGCGGCGAGGTGTGGTCGATTATGATTGAAAGGGTTTAGTGTCCGGGTGTGTGTTGTTAGCTGGGGGCTGATGTTCTTTCGCTTGTAGCTATTTGTGTCTATTTTAAAACTTGTTTAGTTTTTAAGCAGGTTATGAATAAAGATATTATTGATGAGCGGCTAAAGCAGCAAATACGTCTGGTTTTTGGCAGAAATTTAAAGCGTTTGCGCGAAAAGGCTAAACTTTCTCAGATTGATTTGGGCTTGGAGTCTGGTATAACGCATAATTTTATAAATGATATTGAACATTCAAAGCGGGGTGTTTCGCTTGATACGATTGCTAAGCTTTCTAAGGCTTTGAATGTGTCGCCGCATACGTTTTTTATTGAGGATGAGGGTGCTCTGGAAAAGGATTTGACGCCGTACCCCGAACATATTGAATCGCTGATCAAAGCTGTCGAAGATTTCCGCAGCCACTACGAATAATCCCGCCAGCGGGTTCCCACAACACAAAGGCTGGAGTTTCGCCGCGCGAAACTCCTAAAGCAAAATGCGCAGCATTTTGCTATGCGGCTGATATCCGCTGGAGGTCTCACCGGGAAGCGTGGAGTTTGCGCTATGCGCAAACTCCCTAAGCAAAACGCGCAGCGTTGAGCCAGCGTCCCGTAAGCCGCGTCTTCACTTTGCGTCTTCGCTCCGATAAAGGCAATTGTCATACGCGCTCGCCAGCCACACACAAAGACTTGGAGTTTCGCTACGCGAAACTCCGAAAGCTCAACGCGCTAAAGCGCGTTGAGCCAACATCCCGCGAGTCTCTCGTACAACAAGAATGCGTGGAGTTTCGCTATGCGAAACTCCGAAGCTCACCGCGCAAAGCGCGTTGAGCCAGCGTTGAGCCGCTTTGCTACTCGCTGACAAAAGGCCAGCGGACAATAACGATACCCGAACCGCCGTTGCCGCCGTCAGATATACCAGATACGCCGCCGGCGCCGGAGCCGCCGTCTCCCGTGCCTGCCGCGCCGCTATTTCCGGATTTCGCGCCGTATTGCTCGCCGTCGTTATATTTGTCCTCCGCGCCGCCCGCGCCGCCGCCGGAGTACCACGATAGAGTACCGCTAACGGCGGATTGTGTGCCAGATCCGCCGTTGCCGCCGTTTTGCGCCTTTGTAATATCCACGCCCGCCGTTTTAGCGCCGCCGCCGCCACCGCCGCTCCAACCATAGCCCTCGGTGGTGCCGCCTTTATTACCAAGACTCAGCGCCCCGCTAGGCGCTTTGCCGGTTGTTACCGCCTTGCCGCCTTGATGATTACCGCTGCCGCCGCCGGAACCGCCGTCAAGTCCATCACCCCAGTATAAATTCGAATGATTACCGCCGCCGCCACCGCCTTTAGCGATAAAGTCGTCTCCAAACGCGGAATCCCCGCCGTTGCCGCCGCGAGCAGTATTATGGTAAGTCACCGCAGACGACGATTTCGCGCCGCCCGCGCCGACTTTGACGGCAAACGTTTTTTTAGCCCCTACAGCGTACTTCGGGTGATAGATAAAGCCCCCGGCGCCTCCGCCGCCGCTGCGCGCTGATTCATGTCCGCTTTTGCCGCCAGCGCCCCCGCCGGCTACAACAAGGACCGCCACCGTGCCGCCCGCCGGTAATTTTTTAAATGTCAGCGCGGAAGAAGTCTGCCCGCCCAGTTGCGTAGCGCCGTCCACTATGAACGTGTGGATTTC
>JAIRZA010000204.1 GCA_031267475.1 Spirochaetaceae bacterium
CCGGTAAGACGCGCCACATTCACAAAGCGCGGGTCTTGAAAAACCTTGCCGGCGCTGTCCTTGATAATCATACCGCCGCCGCTCATCACGGCAAGTTCGGGGCAAAGACGATACACCTCGTCCCGGTTATGCGTAACAAGAATAGCGTTGCGAAACACACTCCCCGCGACCCCTTTGTCCTGCAAAAGCTCTTGTATCTGCAACTGCATATACTCGCGCAACGTAGAATCGAGAGCGGAAAACGGCTCGTCGAACAGTACCGCGTTAGGTTTGCAAACCAGCATACGGGCAAGCGCTGTTCGTTGCTGCTGGCCGCCGGAAAGCTGGCGCGGATACCGTTTTTCCATACCGTCAAGGGCGAAACGGGAAATCCAATAAGCCGCCTCCCTTTGCCCGTCCGCCGCCTTAAAGCCGCGCGCGGCCAGCGGCGCCATGATGTTTTCCAGCACAGTCATGCGCGGAAACAGCGCGTAGTTCTGAAACATATAGCCCACACGCCGCGCTTGGGGGCTAAGATTTATTCGTTTAGCCGAATCGAACAAGGCGCGTCCGTCTATAGCGATGGAACCCTCGTCCGGCTTTTCTATTCCGGCTATACATTTGAGCGTCATACTCTTGCCCGAGCCTGACTGCCCAAGTATTCCAAGACAGCCGTTTTCTGTTTCAAAGTCAAGTTTAAGCGTGAAGGCGCGGGAAAGTTTTTTCGTTATTTTTACGACAATGCTCACTGTTTCTTTCCCGAAAAATAATTCATCAAAGCTACAACCATAAACGAGAATAATACAATAATGAGCACATAGCGCCCCGCCTCGTTCATGTTGCCGGCCGCTGTTTCGGAATAAATCGCTAAAGGCAGAGTGCGGGTTCTGCCCGCGATGTTTCCCGCAATCATGGCTGTAGCGCCGAACTCGCCGAGTCCGCGGGCGAATGCCAGCACAGCTCCGCCGGCTATTCCGGGCAGCGCGGTTGGAAGACTGATTTTCCAAAATATCCGCGTCTCGCTCATTCCAAGCGTGCGGGCGGCATAAATAAGTTCCGGATCAACTTGTTCCAGCGCCCCGCGCGCGGAGCGGTACATCAAAGGGAATGATATAAGCGTTGCGGCTAACACGGTAGCGCCCCACGAAAAGGCTATTTTAATGCCAAAAAGATTGATAAAAAAAATCCCGATGGGACCGCGCAGTCCGAATATATACAACAGAAAAAAACCCGCGACTGTAGGCGGCAGCACCAGCGGCAGCGTCAAAAGACCGTCCAGCATCATTTTCCAGAAACGGTTCCTCATTCCGGCCACCCAAGCCGCCGCCAATAGTCCCAGAAAAAAAGTCGCCGCGATGGATGCGGACGCGGTTTTACACGATATGAGTACCGGCGTTAAATCCATGTCTCCTCACGGCGCAAGTTTCGCTAAATCAAGATTGATTCGCATAGAGCGGCGCATCCGCAATTCCGCAGACAGCGGTTTCACACCGAAAGCGGAATTGCAGGCGGTCCTAATTCTTGGAAAATCCGTATTTTTGAAATATGGCAAGACCATCGCTTGACGCGAGGTAATCAACGAACAATTTCGCGGCTGCGGAATTTTGAGTGTTTTTTAATGGAGCGACCGGATAAATAACAGGGGCGGATAATACGCCGTCCTGAAGAGTTTCTATTATGGCGACTTTGTCGCTGGAAGCCGCGTCAGTAGCGTAAACAACGCCGACTTCAGCGCTGCCGCTGCCTACCCAGCTAAGAACTTCTGTAACATTTGTCCCAAGGCTTATAGAGGTCGAGGGCAGCTTATTCCAAACGCCAAGTTTGTTAAAAGCCTCTTCCGCGTACTGTCCGGCGGGAACGGATTTCGGGTCGCCTATCGCTATCGTTTTGGCGTTAGTAACATCGGCGAAACTCGTAACCGTTGTTGTTGTATTTACGGGTTTTATCAAAACAAGTTTGTTCTGCAACAAATAATCCACAGCGTTTTTATCGACATATCCTTCGCTGACAAGATCATCCATCTGTTTAACCGCCGCCGACATAAAGACATCGGCTTCCAGTCCGTTTTCAATTTGTGTTTGCAATTTGCCGGAACTGTCATAAGTCCCTTGCACAGTTATCCATGGATATTTGGCTTGAAATTGCGGGATAAGCTCCTGATCATACGCATTTTTCAAACTTGCCGCCGCCGCCACCAGCATCGTAACCGGCTCGTTTTGCTGCCCCGCAGACTTGCTGGACGCCTTGCCGCCGCCTGCAAACAGCGCTGTCTGAGCGCTCAAAATCAAGGCCGCGGCCGCTAACACTGCGACAAACCGCTTGTGTTTTCCTAAAACATTATTCATCATAAAACTCCTTACTTGAAGGCAGGGGGATATATTAACGCGAGCGTAACGCATAGCGCCAACGCGCTGCCCTTATGAGCGTATACTACGGTAATGCAAATTGTTTGTCAAGACAACACGAAAGAGGCGTGGTAATTCGTATTCAAAAACTATCAGAGACACATCCCGCAATCGATAGCAAAAGTCAGTTCAATTCCGGTACAGATACCGGCTCATTTCATAACATATTTCTTAACCCTTTGACTCCCCCCTTGCCGCGGTGAACCGCTTTATGCTATTTAATTAATGTCTTAACTATACAAAGATTAATAATTGAGAGGTTAAAAATGGCTCTGACGGGCAACAAGAACATACATTTAATGGAAT
>JAIRZA010000027.1 GCA_031267475.1 Spirochaetaceae bacterium
CCTGTAGCTTTTTACAGTATGCCGCGCTTTCAGGCTGGCGGTAAAGTCCGCGCCACAAGAGACTACACAATTCAAGCCTAATTTGATAGCATAACTTCAATGAAAAAGCGTTTTGCCTCCAAAATATTCGGATTACTAGCCATATATTTCGTTATATTTATCGTACTATCTTTTATTCAATTCGCGCCCCACGGAAATTTTAGCAGACAAATAGGCGATTTGCGCGTCAGCGGCAGCTTTGGAAAAGAACCCGCGGACACACAAGCCGGACAAACAGACAAGGAATACCTAATCAAAGACGGCGCGCGGGTGTCTTTTGGAGGATTAGAATTTCAACTCTCCGGCAGGACCGCCGGCGGCCTAACATATACCGGAACCGACGGAACTACACGAGCGGCATATCCGGAAAGCATGACACTTTCCGAAGATCAAGCGCGTTTCAGACTTTCGGACGGACAGGAACTTTTATTCTACGCCGGCAGCGAGGCAAACACAAATGAACTAGTGATAAGCGCGTCAATAACAGGCGGCGTCAAAGAAATTTTACTACCGTTTAAGCCGCTTGGCAAAGCTAAAATAAAAAACAACAGCTTTGGCGGCTTTAACATAGACTACGAAAACAAACTATACACCTTTGAAATGGGAAACATCAATGAGGCATCCGGCGTTATTTTGTTAAGCAGTACAGACTCCGCAGCCTCGTACCGCGCTATTCCAACCGAAGACGCGCTGAACCTTTCAGATTTTATTGTTTTGGGCAGCATGGAAACAGCGTTCTACAACGAATACTTAGAACGCTGGCGCGGCGCGGCGTATACAAACTGGGAACGCCGTATAAGCGCCGGTAATTTTGACGAAAACATTGCTGTCGCGTATCTTGCCGAATCCGCGCGGCGCGGCGCATTGAATCGCTCCCTTGCGGCGCTCCCCTCCGCATTTCGCAGAAACAGCGGCAGCCGAACCTTTCTTTCAGTGCCATTCTTAGGCAGCCTTAGCGCATTTTTGAATAACTTTAGCGCGTTTGAACGCGAAAGCGTGAATCGCATCACCTCGTATACTAAAACAGACTCAACAGCATACCTAACAGAGCCGGACGTTTTTAACTATCTGATTAACATAGGAAACAATGAATTTTTTGACAAAGGTATCGAGTACATAAAAACACTGAATCCCGCCGTCATAACACTTGATATGTGCGCGGGGATATTTGAAGGCTGGCTCACTTGGAAAAAATGGCGGGGAGAGACAGAAAATCCATTTGACGCGCTAATCCCCAACGCGCGCTCAGTTGTTTCGGCGCGCCTTAAAAAAGACAGACACGACACCCATATTTTTGTTATGGACGAACTTGCAGACGCGCGCTACAACTTGCGGATAGGAAACGCGCTCGCCGCCTATGGCGAAGCGGCGGATAACAACGTATGGACGGCGATAGGACGGTCGCTGATAATGTCCGCGCTATCATTTTCCGGAGAAGATTCATCCATCAGCAGCGACTTTGATATATCGGCGGAAGGGGAATTTACACCAGCGGCATCCGCGAATTTTTTAACCTCGGCGCTAATATACAATGAATTAAAACTTTCAGATTTTTACCCGCATACAGCCGGACTAAGCGCGATAAGCGGCGGCGTTTTTCTCTGGACCGCCGCGTCAGCTGTCAACGCCGCCTTTGTAAACGACGTATTGGACATAGCCGTAACTTTTCCGGCCGGCGAATCGCATTACATTTATATCGTTAATATACGCCCGTTCAGTAAGATACAGTTGCGCGGCATAGACTGGCGCTCCGACAGCCAGTTTGAACAGTACAACGCCCCCGGCTGGCTATACTCTTCCTCCACAAATATTTTGATGGTAAAAATGGTTCAACAGTCCGAAGCCGAGCATATTAGGATATTTTTTTGAACCCCAGCCCTACAACATAAGTCTCAAACGAAGATGAACGGCAGGCCTCAGGCTTGAACGTTTTGAACAACTTGAATTTTGGCCGCGCTTCTTTTAGCAAGGCGGCGGTCTCCGCTCCTTGAAATATCTTTACACAAAAACCGCCGTCTTTACGAAGCGCGGCATCGGCGTACAACAGAGCCGCCTTCGCTATTTCAGCCGAACGCGCCGCGTCAACACCGTGGTCCCCGCTCGTTGACGGGGCTGCGTCGCTCAGTATAAGACTAAAAGCCCCTAACGCCGTAAACTCCGCCTGCGTGTCCGTGTCGAAAATATCCGCCTGCTTAAAGAAAAAGTTTTGCCCGTCAAAAAGACCAGCGTCCGTCCGCCGGGACAAGGGCGATAAGTCGCAGGCGGCAAGAAATCCCCTGCCGGCTAATTTACGCAAGATGTACAAACTCCAACTACCAGGAGCCGCTCCAAGCTCTAAAATCTTAAAGTCCGCTTTTATCAGCCCATGGCTTTTCGGTAAAAGACCAAATTTTTTATCAATCTCTTGCAACTTATAGACAGAACGGGCGGGATACCCCTCGTTTTGAGCCTTAAGCGACCAAAAATCTAATTTTTTATAGTTTGACATTACCGCCTGCCGCAAT
>JAIRZA010000134.1 GCA_031267475.1 Spirochaetaceae bacterium
GCGAAACTCCTAAAGCAAAATGCTGCGCATTTTGCTACGCCGCCCACTCTTTTTTGCCGGAAAAAAGCATATACAAGAACAGCGGCGCTCCGATAAAGGCGGTGAGCACACCTACCGGAAGTTCGCCGGGAATTATAGCCCGCGCAAAGCCGTCAACAACAAGCATAAACAGACCACCCAAAATAGCGGCGACGGGAAAGAGACGGCGGTTGTCCGGGCCTACAAGCAGACGGGAAACGTGAGGAATAATTAGCCCCACCCACTGTATCGTGCCGCAAAAACAAACAGAAGCGGCAGTGAGCAGGGTGGCTGAACCGATAATTATCGTACGTAATCTTTTTGTATTAAGCCCCAAAGACATTGCCTCGTTGTCGCCCAAAGACAACACATTTATCCACCAACGCAACGCGAAAAGCGGCGCGCCGGCGATGATAAAAATAAAAAACATGATGATAACATTTCGACTATTGCCGGAACGGGCGAAAGACCCCATCAGCCAAAAAACAATTTCCGGCAATTTACTGTCCGCGTCCGCCATATATTTCATAAACGAAATTATCGAGGCAAAGAAAGCGTTCATTATCGTCCCCGTCAGAATCAGTATGACAGTAGCGTTTCGTCCGCCGCCGAAAATTTTTGTAAGCGATAAAACGATAAGCACGGTACCTATACCAAAGCCGAATGATATTAGCTGTATGCCGCCTGTAAAAATACCGAGCAGTATTCCCAAAGCCGCGCCTGTGCCGGCTCCGTGGGTAACACCTAAAATATCCGGCGATACAAGCGGATTTTTGAAAATACCCTGATAAGCCGCCCCCGCTAGGCTCAATGACGCACCAACGAGTATAGCAAGGAAAATACGCGGCAGCCTTACGATGAATAAAATATTGGCGGCTTGAATCAAACTGTCATTCGCGCCGGTATTGCCGCCTGAAATTTCCGCCGCAAATACTTTTATGATTAACGGAAGCGGCAGGCTAAACCGTCCCGCCGTAATCGAAAAAACAACAGCGGCAAATAAAAGGATAACTAGGCTTGTTACGATAACGCTGTACGGAGCTTGTTTTTTATCCCTCATCTCCCAGCCCTCATCCTCTATTTACCGCCATACACGTCGTTCTGCCCGCTTCAGGAACGTAAACCATTTTTAGTGGAGTGCGGTAAACTTCACTCAGCGCATCTTCGCGCATAATTTGCTCAACGCCCCCCGCCTCGAAGTTGCCGTTTCTGTCGAGCAAGGCTACCGTGTCGTCCAGCATGATAGCGTGGTCGGGCGTATGCGTGGTCATGATAACGGAATAGCCCTCGCGAGAAAGCGTTTTTAACAGCGCGAGAGCGCGCATTTGATTGCCAAAATCCAGCGCCGCCGTAGGCTCGTCCAGCATTATGACGCGTGGCTCTTGAACAAGAACTCGCGCGATTGTCGCCATCTGCCGCTCGCCGCCGGATATTTCCGTGTAGGGTCGCCCGGCAAGGTGGGTAATGCCCATTTTAACAAGCGCGTTACGCGCAATTTCTGCATCGGACTCTTTCGGCGTGGAAAGAGCGCCTATGTACGGGGCGCGTCCCATCACCACATAGTCCAGCACGGTGTAGCCGTAAGAGAGTGTGGACATTTGGGGCACGTAACCGATTAAGCGGGCGATTTCTTTTCGTGTAAGAGAGCGCTGTGCTTTTCCGTCAAGAAATATCTCGCCGGAACTTAATGTTGAAATAGCGGCTAGGCAATTTAACAGCGTCGATTTGCCGCAGCCGTTGGGTCCCAAGATTGAAAGTATGTGTCCGGCTTGCAAAGAAAAGCTAAGATTTTCAAATATGGGTTTTCCGCGCTCGTAGTTAAACGCGGCGTTTTTTACTTCCAGTATATTCATTTTACACGCATCCTCCGCTGGAATATCAAAAAGATGAAAAGTGGAGCGCCAATAATTCCGGTTAAAATACTTAATGGAATTTCAAAGCCCGAAATTGAGCGGGAGGCGGTGTCTATCACCACTAAAAAAATCGCCCCGGTAAAAATGACAGCGGGGGACAGTTTTATATTATCCGCTCCGGTGAAAAGCCGTCCAACATGAGGAATAACCAGCCCTATCCAAGCGATAGTTCCGCTTAAACATACGGCGCAACTGGTAAGGATTGTTGAGCAAATGATTGTTACACCGCGTATCATGACAAGGTTCACACCAAGGGATTCCGCCTCCTTGTCCCCAAGCGATAGCAGGTTGAATTGCCAGCGCATGGCAAGCAGTATGAACATTGCCGCCAGCATCGGAGGGCCTATCGCAAGGAGTTTTCCGGCGGTAATATCCGCAAGGCTGCCCAATTCCCAAAACACGATGGACGGAA
Source organism: Spirochaetaceae bacterium (assembly GCA_031267475.1). Taxonomy (GTDB): domain Bacteria; phylum Spirochaetota; class Spirochaetia; order Treponematales; family Breznakiellaceae; genus JAIRMY01. Next base: position 2,344 of record JAIRZA010000134.1, read on the forward strand.
GCTGGGTTTCGGAATCCATGACATATTTTAATAGTCCGAGTATTGAGCGCATAAGTCCCGATACTATCACTCCCGCAAGCACTAATATTGCGGTAGAATCGTTTTTGAAAAATCTGGTGATAAGAACCGTAAGCCCCACCGCCGCGACGCCGCCTGCAAGCGCCAGAAACTGGAGGCTTGCGTTGTTCAGGTTTAGGAGTATGGCCGCCGCCGCGCCTACGCAGGAGCCTTGAAATACTCCCAGCAATTCCGGCGCGGCCAGCGGGTTTTTGAAAATGCTCTGATAAGTTGAGCCAGAGAGGGCGAGCGCCGCTCCAACAAGTATTGCCGCGGTGATTCTGGGAAGCCGCAGCAATAGTATCACGTTCTGCACCGCAGGGTCGCTTGCGGATTTTCTGCCCAGAAGCGCCGAAGAAAGAACCTCCGCCGCCTCGCCTATGCTAACAGAAAAGCGCCCAAAGCCTAACGCGCATATCCCCAGGGCCGCCGTTGCAACGGCGAGTAGTATTACAAACAGGGTATTGCGGTCAGTCCCGGACTTCTTCATTGAGGGTATTTATTGAGGGTCTTTGCCCGCCAGCATTAGTTCAGCTTCCGGCGCGCTCATGTCATAGTTGTAAAACTGCTTGTAAAATCCCTGCAATTCCTTAACCATATCAATATCTCTAAAGCGATCGGGATAGAGGATTTTGCCGGTCCAGAGCACTTGCAGGGCTTCTTCGCAGCTATACCGCGCCCAAAGGAATGTACCTACAGGATTCGCGTATATACGGTTGTTTTTAACCGCCGGAATGCTTGACCAAGCGCGGTCTGTTTTGATGCGTTCAATGATCGCCTCAGAGCCGTTAGCCCCCGCCGCGTTTTGAACCGCTACAATTATTACATCGGGGTTTGCCTGTAATACCGCTTCCATGGTAACTGTCGCTTGGTTTTCGTCTGTCGCGCCGGCTATGGCGTTAATGCCGCCCGCTGCATCCAGCCATTCCGTACAAATGCTGATTCTGCCGTCCGTATCGAGCGGGTTGACGCCGCGAATTTCATAGACTTTTAATTTCTCGTCTTGCTTTAGGTCTTTCACTCTGTCCTGAACGCGCTTGATGTTATTATCCAAATAGCGCAGGTATTCCTCTGCTTTGGCTGGAGCGTTCCCGCCAAGTATACCGGCGGTTGTGGTAACTGTTTGTCTTAGTCCATCAAAATCACGAAAGGTAACCATCGCGGTGGTGATACCGGCGTTTCGCAGTATTTCCGCGTCCTGCGGGCCCGAAACTATAACTACGTCCGGACGCGCCATCATGATTTCCTCGGTGTTGTATCCTCCGGTTCCTGTTTGCAGCGTATATGGCTTAACTTCGGAAATGCGCGGGTAGATACGGGCAAACCAAGGCAGTCCCTTGACGACTGTGGTGGTGCCGATGAGTGTATCCGCCCCGCCTAACAGCAGCACCATCTGGTTATTAGCGTGCCAAAGGTCGATTACTTTCGTTACTTTGCCGGGAAGTTCCACCCTTGCGCCGCCCATATCGGTAATGGCGCGTGTCGCCTGAGGGCTTGTTCCGGCTTCCTGCCGCTGTCCCGCGCCGCCCGCAAAAACCTGCGCTGTAATGAGCATGGCGGCCGCAAAAAAGGCTGCCTGTTTTTTCCAACTTTTCATTTTTTCCATCCCTTTCATAAAGGTTCTCCTTATATTCGTATTATGATCCTGTTCCAAAATCGGTTATTTTGTAACAGGCTCTTGCAGTTTTTCGCCCTATGGGTTGCAAAACTGCGGTTTTCATAAGTTGCTGTTCCAAAAACAGAAGTTTTGGAACAGCCTCTTATGTCAAAAGTTATTCGGGTGCCGGCGGCTCTCTTCAAACCTGCGGCTTCTATCCTCTGCCGTAAGTGCAAACAGGGTAATGGCATATCTCGCAGCCGAGGCATAGTCCGCCGTTGCCCATTCGGACGAAATCCTCCCGCGTTATGCGGACTCCGGCGGCAATGCGCGGCAAAACGAGGTCAATGATGCCGCCGCGATTTTTTTTGTACAACGCGCCGCCGGGAACGCCCATAACTGGAACTCCGCCGTCGTAATAGCCCAGCATAAACATTGAGCCGGGCAAAACAGGGGCTCCGTAGGTTATGATTTCCGCGCCGCTTTCGATGATTGCCGCGGGTGTGCTGTCGTCAGCGTCAACGCTCATCCCGCCGGTGCAGATAACTAGTTGCGGGTTTAGAGCGCGTACTTCGGTTATGGCTTGTAGTACGTTTGTTACGCCGTCATTGGTGAATATTGTTTTTACGAGTGTGATGCCTATGTCCGTGAGTTTTTTTTCGAGCAAGGGGGCAAACTGGTCTTTGATTCTGCCGCCCGCGATTTCACTTCCTGTAATGACGAGTCCGGCGCTTTTGAGTGTAAACGGCAAAACTTCAAAAAGCGGCGTCCCTAGCGATGTTTTTTCGGCGTTTCGCAGGGTTTCTTCGTCTATAAACAGCGGGACTACTTTTACTCCGGCGAGTTTGTCTCCCGCGAAAACCCGCGAAACAGAGCTGCGGGCCGCGATGATTATGTTCGGGATGCTGTTTAGCGATGTTAAGCGTTTTAAATCTATACGGAAAAGTCCGTCAATTTCGGAAAAAAGTTCTATCTTGCCTTCCACGGGTTCGCTACGGCGTATGCCGCGGTTCATGCACAGCGCGGCGAGCCGGCGGGCGGCTTCTTCTTCGTGAATCATCCCAAGGGGGCCGCCGTCGTCGTCTTCTACAAACAGATTATCCCGTCCCATAGAAAGCAGCATGGGGATGTCTTCTTCTTGTACAATGCGTCCTTTGCGGAATGGTGTGCGCTCGCTGTTTCCTTCCGCAAAGCGGCATAAGTCGTGCGCTAATGTTTTTCCAACAGCTTCTGTAACGCTGACTTGTTTCATGTCTGTCTCCGTTTACTGGTGGTAATGTTACCGCGTCATCGCTGTGTTGTCGTCTCCGGCAAGGACGACGGCGGTATCAGCATCGGAAATGGTGTAGTTGTAAAAATTCTTGAAAAAATCTTTTACGACTTTTTCCATATCGACATCGCTGAAAAGAGCGGGGTACATGATGGTTCCAAGCCAAACCGGGTACATTGCTCCTTCGCCTGAGCGTACGTTCCAGCGGTAGATTCCGTTGGGGCAAGCGTATACTTTGTTGTTTCGTACTGCGTCAACGGTTTGCAGGGCGGGGTCTTTTAGTACGGCGTCCACGCCTGAGCGGTTGCTCGCTACTATTACTTGGGGGTTCCATTTTACTACTTGTTCCGCGTCAACGGTTAGCGCGGTTCCTGAGGCCGGGCCTGCGTAGTTTTTCGCTGTGTTGATTCCGCCCGCCGCCTCTATGTATTCGTTGCTGATGTCGGAGCCGTTTATTGTTGAATATGCTCCGGCTGAATATACTATTGTAAGGAAGCGTACTTTTTGCGCGTCCGGGACGGCGGCGGTTCTTTTTTTTGCGTCGTCTACCGCGCCTTGATAGTAGGCGACGAATTCACGGGCTTTTTGCGATTCGGTGTCGCCTAAAATATTTCCGATTATCTGAAACGATTCGCACATTCCTTTTACGTCGCGGATGTTGTTGATTTTCACGAAGGATACTCCGGCGGCTTTGAGTTGTCCTAGTTGGTCTGCCGAAAATATGCTGTCGGGTCCATAGGCGACTTGTGTGCGTGATGCGATTAGTTCTTCTACGGATGTGGCGTTGTAGTTATTCGGGTTGCTTTTTTCATAATCGGGGAAAACTTTTTTGAAGTAATCTGATATGTTCTGTGTTGCCGCGGCGCTTATTTTCCCGCCGCCGGAGGTTACGACTTCTGTCATCTGCGCAAAGGCTCCGATGACTGGTCCTGCCCGCTCGACTTTGGCGGGGATTTCTACGTTGTCTCCGTTGCTGTCCTTGACTTGCCGGGTTGCTGTGTCTGTTTGTCCTGCTCGTGTTCCGCCTGCCCAGAGTCCGGTGTTAAATAATAGGGCAACGAGTGTTGCTGCTGTCCAAAATTTAAATCTTCTCATTCTTAATTCCTCCATAAAAATAGTTTCATTATCTGCCGTAAAGTATTTCAAATGGTATTATAAAACAATTCG
>JAIRZA010000141.1 GCA_031267475.1 Spirochaetaceae bacterium
CAAAAGTCTTTTCATTAAGGTTTTTTTGTTGCTATAATATCTAATATGAAAAAAATATATACGGCTACGTTCATTTTGTTTATCGCGCTTGCTTATCTTAACGCGCAGGATGAAAAATCCGTATTCAAAATCCAGCCGCTTGTGGCGGAAGGTTCAAGCCCCGAAGAAATACGTTTGCTGGAAGCGCTGATATATTCTTATTTTTCAGATAAACAAGATGTGATAATACTGCCCCCGGACGACATCGCGTTCACTGACAACATTGCTAACGATGTCGCCGGCGAGCCGCCGGACTATTTTGTAAAAAGCAGTTTATACCCGGAAAATGACATTTGTGTTTTTGAGCTTGTTGTAAGCGACATTAATGCCACCGAGCTCTCAAGGCAAACCGCCAAATATAAAACAACTAAAGACATAGCCTTAAATCTGCATAACATAATAAACGCCGCGTTTGAATGGCGCGGAGATATAAATGAAGCGCCCGAGGCGCCGGACGCGGAGCTTATTATTCCTGAAAAAATTTTTGGGCTTTGGCGCGGAGATACAGGAATTAAACTGGTACGAATTCTGCCCGACGGCAAAGCGTTTGCTTTTTTTGCTTCCGGCGTAAATATGATGTTATCTTATAAAATCGAAAATAACACACTGAATGTTAAGCAGGTTTCTCCAAATAATGAAAATTTTTATTATCCTTTGCCGCTTCCAATAGCGAAAGTTTTGGCGCAAGAGTCCGAACCTATGCAGTGGGAATTTATGTTGTACGAGAATGAAAATTTATTAAAAGGGAGTCGTATAGAAACAACGGTTGAATTTGAAGATTACGAAAAAATAGTGATACGGCATAACAGCGTCCGTCAATCGGAATGGAACAAATTGCCGCGATAACAGATAAGGCGGTTTTCGCGCCACTGTGAATTACGGTTAGAAAGAGAATCAACCGCCGGTGTTGTGTATTCTTTCACCCAAAAAGCGCAAGTCCGCCGCCCCCATATTTTGATACACCCTAAGGTCGAATTCTTTTATTATGGCAAGCAGATGGTCGAATATACCGGCTTGAATGCTCTCATGATTTATCCACGATTTATCGATACAAAAAAAGTATACCTCCAGCGGCAAACCAGTCGCCGCCGGCTGTTGCTGGCTGACAACAAAAGACATATTCGGCGCAAGTATCGATAAACTTTTTATATAAAGTTCAATATATATCCTGAATACACCCAAGTTTGTGAGTTGCCGCTCCAATGTGAAATTCCCCGGCGGAAGGCCGTTTTCTTTATTGGAGGCGTTAATTTCATCAAGTTTAAGGCATATATGTTCCGAAAGCAGCGGGATTTTGGACAGGGCTGTTATTTCACTCAAAGACAGAAAATGCACCGAATCCATATCAATATATAACGAGCATTTGACACGCCCCTTTTGGCCTTCGTTTACACCGCGCCAGTTGCGAAAGCTGTCGGAAATAAAACTGTATATCGGTATTGTACTTATCGTCAAATCCCAGTTGCGCACTACTACTGATTGAAGTGTAATATCGATTACCTCGCCGCCGGCGTTGTATTTAGGCATTTCTATTGAATCGCCTATGCGCACAATGTCGCTGGAAGAAAGCTGTATGCTGGCGACAAATCCAAGTATCAAATCTTTGAAAATAAGCATCAATACGGCGCTCAAGGCCCCAATGCCGCTTAATATACCTAGCGGCGACACATTCATTATCGATGTTACAATCAGAATTCCGCCTATTATGTACAAAAATATTTTTATGAACTGAAAATATCCCTTTATTGGTATACGTTTAGCGCGTTCATTCGCGCTGTTTCCGTATATAAACCGGACAACATCAAGAAATCCGGCGGCAATATAAGCGGATATTCCAGCTATAAAGGCAAGAACTATCCGTCCGGTAATAATGGCTATATTGCTGCTGCCTATCAGAGGTACAATTATGTACGCTGTAAACGCGGGGATAAGGTATGACGCGCGGCGCAAAAAACCTGTTTGTGTTAGAGCTTCAGCCCAGATGCTCCCTTTCTTTCCAAGCCGGCGCGGTAGTATTTTTTCAAAAATGATGGAATTTATTTTCCAAACGGCAAATATAAAAACGATAGCGGCGGCAAGCGCAATGATCTGATCCGCTGTACAGCTCTGCCAGCCGGAAAGCCCTATGCGCGCATAAAGCGGGTTAAGAATTGACTGTAAAAAGTTTTCCATGAATTAAGTTTAGTCTATAATGCGCTTATTGTTCAGATAAAGAATGCCAACCGCAGTCCAAAAGCGCTTTTTAAGCCCGTTTGTAAAGGAAGGTGTGAAATTCCAACTGAAGTTATCGAACAACTCTAATAAATTTCTTTACTAAACACAGTTTACGGTATATTATCAGAATGACAGGCGCTTTTCGTCCTGAAAATATGATTTTATTTGGAGGTTTTTTTAATGAGTATTTCCGCAAAAAATATTCCTGATTTTGTGTCCGTACTGGCAAGCAAGGCGGCTGTTCCGGGCGGCGGCGGGGCTTCGGCGCTTGTAGGAGCCGTAGGCACCGCGCTTGGCAACATGGTGGGGTCTCTTACTGTGGGTAAAAAAAAGTATGCGGATGTTGAGCCGGAAATTAAAAAACTGCAAACTGAGTGCGATAAGCTGCAAAAAGAATTTCTTGTGTTGATTGATAAAGACGCGGAAGATTTTGAGCCGCTTTCAAAAGCATACGGGCTTCCAGCCAATACAGACGCGGAAAAAGCGGAAAAGGCGCGAGTTATGGAAAAGTGTCTTAAAGACGCCTGCGCGACGCCTTTCGAGATAATGAAAAAATGCGCCGAGGCTATTAAGATTTGCGAGCAATTCGCCGCAAAAGGCAGCCGTCTTGCTGTCAGCGACGCGGGTGTGGGCGTAATTTTTTGCAAGGCGGCGCTGGACGGCGCGAGCCTTAATGTGTTCATCAATACGAAAGCATCCGCAGACCGCGACTGGGCTGGTAAGATGAACGCGGACGCGGACGCGCTCATAAAAGAGTACGGAGCGCTTGCGGACAAAGTTTTTGCGGATGTAAAAAATCAGCTAAAATAGCGCGTTTATTCGCGGTTTTCCACAGGGAAACGATAATATGCTAGGGCTGATTAACAGCCAAGTTAATCAGCGGCGGCATAAAAACTAAACTTTCTGAGGCTTTGCTTCAGTTTAATTTTAATCCGGCGGCGATTTTGCTGTCTATTTAGAGGAGATATTATGTTATTAAGCGGGAAAGATGTTGCTGCTGCTATGCAGGAGCAAATGAAGAAAGAGGTGGAGACGCTCAAGTCAAAAGGAATCCAACCGGTTCTGGGAATTATTCGTATGGGTGAAAAACCTAACGACATTTCTTATGAAAAAGGCGCTACAAAGAATTGCGAGGCGGTCGGCGTTGGGGTTAAAAATTATATTTTACCGGAGGACGCCCCACAATCCGAGCTTCTAAAGGCGATTAAATCGGCCAACGAAGATAAAAATGTTCACGGCGTTTTATTATTCCGCCCCTTGCCCAAACAAATTGACGACAATGAAGCGCGCGCCGCTTTGTTGCCGGCAAAAGACATGGACGGGATAACGGACGGCTCAATGGCCGGTATCTATTCAGATTCCGGATCGGGTTATCCCCCCTGCACCGCTGAATCGGTGATTAAGATACTTGAGCACTACAAGATTGACATTGCGGGTAAAGACGTGGTGGTTCTTGGCCGCAGCACTGTTATTGGCAAACCTGTTTCCATGCTTTTACTGAAAAAAAACGGCACAGTAACGATCTGCCATTCAAAAACAAATAACCTGCCTCAAAAAGTGCAGGCCGCCGACATAGTCGTAGTCGCTATGGGACGAGCTTGGAGCGTTGGCAAAGAGTGTTTTAAGGCGGGTCAGTATGTCATCGATGTAGGCGTAAACGCAAAGCCGAATGGTGAAAAAGGTACTTGCGGCGATGTTAAAACCGAAGAAGTTGAACCTATTGTCGCTGGAATCAGCCCTGTACCCGGCGGCGTTGGCTCGGTAACAAGCGCTAATTTGGTAAGCCATGTAATTGCGGCGGCGCAGGCTGCTGGAAAATAATTACCGTAAAGACGGCAAAGACGGCGTTGGCCAGCTTGTCCGCGCCGCCTCATTTCGTGCTTTTTCTGCGGAAAATGTTTTCCGCAGAAAAAGTATATCTCCCCAATATCAATTTTTGTAAATACGCGGTACACGCTTTGAGATTCCACAGCATATTTCGTAAGGTATGGTATTCATGCGCCGCGCAAGCTCCGCCGCGTCAAGAGCGCCCGCCATTTCACCGCCAAACACGCTCACGGCGGCGAAGCGTTCTACTTCCGGCGATGAGCCAAGGTCAACCATGCACTGATCCATGCAGATTCGTCCAACAACGGGATAGCTCTTGCCCTTGATTATAACAGACAGGTTGCCGCTCAAACCTCGCGGCAAGCCGTCGCCATAACCGAGCGGGAGTATTCCAATGTAGCCATCCCGTTCCGCTGTCCAAGTTTTACCATACGAAACTGTTTCACCGCGTTTTATACGCTTTATGATAACAATGGAGCTTTCCAATTCCATCACTGGACGCATCGTTAAACTAAGCGGCGCTCCTTTGAGAGTTTTCGGCGGGTAGCCGTACAAAAGGATTCCGGGACGCGCCATATCAAAGCACGCTTCGGGATAATATAGCACAGCCCCTGTGTTCGCCGCTGTAACAATACCTGGCGAAATTCCCTTAGCGCGAATTCCATCAAGGGCTGCCTTAAAACGGCTAATCTGCAAGCGCGTGTACTCAATGTCATACGGGTTCATCGAGTCGGACACGGCAAAGTGCGTTGCAGTGCCCGCGTATTCAAGAGCCGGCAGTCCCGCGATAAAAGCAGCAAGAGCGGGCGCTTCTTCCGGGCTGCACCCCATTCTTCCCATGCCGGTATCAATTTTAAGAAAGACAGGCCGCCGCCCCGCCCCAACGGAGGAAACAGCCGCCGCGAAAAATTCCGCCGCTTCCGCGTCGCCTATAAATGGAATGAGCCGCGCGCTGACAGCTTCAGCGAGTTCCTCTTTGAGGGGCTGCGAAAACAACAGCACCGGCGCGTTTATGCCCGCATTACGCAGTTCAAGTCCTTCGTCCACTGTCGCAACCGCCAGATAGTCGACGCCGCAGCGAAGGGCTTCCTCCGCGATTCGTACAGCTCC
>JAIRZA010000223.1 GCA_031267475.1 Spirochaetaceae bacterium
GCCCGGTTTGGATCAGACATTAAAATCATCAACGACAACGGCAGCGAAAACATGAAAGACGTTGAAACCTTTCTCGCTCAGATGAACATCACCCAGTATTGGACGCGCCCGTATACTCCGAAAGACAAGCCTTTCATCGAGCGCTTTATCGGAACGCTTCAAAGGGAGTGTTTGGATTATCACTACGAGCCTTTGAACGCTACGGAGCTTTCAGAGATTACAGACGCTTGGCTGGATAAATATCATTTCTACCGTCCGCATGAAGCGCTCGGTTTCTTGACGCCGGCTCAGTTTTCCGCCACTCTGGGAGTATCCATTCCAACTTTGGCGGGAGTGTCCTATTCATAGTGAGTACGGACAGGGACTTGCTAAAAATTTAAAGAGGTATTATAGTATCCAATATACTTCAGGAGAGACATATGCCTTCTTTATCGACTTACAGACTGTTTATTAGTCATGCGTGGGAGTACCACGATGACTACAATCGGCTAGTTCGTTTACTTGATGAAGCGAGTTTTTTCAACTACGCAAACTATAGTGTTCCCAAAGACGACGAGTTTGGACAAATGACTAAAGCAGAACTCAAAGAAGAGCTACGACAACAAATTCGTCCGGTTAATTGCTTCTTGGCGCTTGGCGGCGTTTATATGTCATATAGCGATTGGATACAATTTGAGCTCGATTTTGCGGCATCACTAGAGAAGCCTATTATTGGCATAAAACCTTGGGGGAATACCAATGTATCTACCGCTGTTTCAAGCGTTGCCAAAGAAGTTGTAGGCTGGAACACAAATAGTATTATTGAAGCTATCAGAAAGTATTCTATTTAGCTCTTGAGCCATGTTTGACTATCCGGCAATATACAAGGAAGCTGATAATATCTCAAATAAAACCCAAAAACAATATTTGGTGTTATTAGGGGTTTTCTTGTGTATACTGATTGTTTCATCTGTTTTATTCACTTATTTAAATGATATTTTTGTTATAAAAATTGCCAATGCAATAATATCATTGGCCATAGTTGTCTTCTCTTTTGTTTTTTATTTTAATAATTACCAAGGTGTCTGGTATAACGCAAGAGCCGTAGCAGAGTCCATAAAAACTATTTCATGGCGTTATGCGATAAAAGCAGACCCATATAATACTCCTGATGATAATGCCAAAAAATTGTTTCTAAAGACAATAAAACATATAATTGACATGAATCATGATTTTCAAAAATGTATCGAGGCAGATTATGGCGACCAACAGCTAATACCTGAAAGTATGACAAAAATCCGCCAATTGCCTTTTAACGAAAGGCTTGATATCTATCAAAAACATAGAATTATTGAACAAAGGGATTGGTATATAAAGAAGTCAAAATTCAATAAAAAACGTTCAAGTTTATTGTTTTGTATGCTAATTATCCTCTCTTTTATTTTGACGATTTTTATTTTTTTGAGCTTTTCAAATACGACAAATAATTTCATATTACCTGTGGGTATATTATTATCAATGATTTCTGTTTTATTTACATGGGTCCAAACTAAAAAGTATAAAGAATTAGAAAAATCATACGCTTTGACTGCGCATGAAATTGGTTTTATCGATGCACAAAAAGATGAAGTAAAAACTGATGATTTATTATCCGAATATGTTGATAATTCTGAAAATGCTTTTTCAAGAGAGCATACCCAATGGATTGCAAGAAAAGACACTTAAAATCAAAAATAATTTTTCTTTTTTTACGCAGTCACGGATGCCGACGCTTTAAGCCGAACCATTTCAGCATTTTTTCCCATACCGTTCTCACCAATCAGAACCAGCGGTATGAAAATATAAAACCATTCTTTGATAGTTGATTCTATATACGGTGCTGTTTGTCCTTAAGGAAGTTCCTGCCTGAGAGAATATTGTTAATGAATTTACATTTATAGAAAAAATAATGGAAGTTGTTTGATAACTTCAGTTATCTAACAACCATTAAAATACTGCAATTTCGCAGCTACAAGGCGAGAAATTGCAAGACTTGTTCGATAACCCAACCGTGTTTTCGAACAAGTCCATTATATATAGTCCTAATTAAAGATAACACTTTATGCTAACATCCCCATCAGGGGCGCGGCGGCGCAGATGCAGACGGATTTGCTTTATAGATACGGGCGAAAAAGAATCGATATACGAATTTTAACACCCGCCTTCATTTATCAAATATATTAGGGTCGTCGCAGGCTGCCAGATACCTTATATTAAACCGCCCATTTTCCGGTTCGCGTTCAATTCTCGCTTCAACCCGGAACAACTCCCGAATCAATTCAGGTGTAATAACATCTTCTAATATTCCCTCGGCGGCGATACGTCCGTTTTTTAGCGCGATTAACTTGTCGCAATATCGCGCTGCAAGATTCAAATCGTGTATTGACGCAAAAACTGTAGCGCTGGGTTGGTTTTTTATAATGTCCATTATCAATAATTGCTGCCCTATATCAAGATGATTCGCCGGCTCGTCAAGAATGATTATACCAGCGCCTTGAGCAAAAGCCGCGGCAAGAAGGACCCGCTGCTTTTCTCCACCGGATAGACTCAAAAAATTCCTATCCCGCATCGAATACAAGCCTACTTGCCGCAGAGCCTGTTCGCAAATTGCCTCGTCGCCGGCGGTCTCCATTTCAAAAAATCCTTTCCGGGCGTAACGGGACATCATAACCATTTCTATCACAGGAAAGTCAAAAATAGCCCTATGCTCTTGAGGCAGTACGGCTATTTTTTGAGCCGCGATTTTTGGTTTTAGGGAATGAATGTCAACGCCGTCCAGATAAACAGCGCCGCGTGAAGGCGCGTATGTCCGGTAAATCGTTTTAAGGAGAGTTGTTTTTCCGGAACCGTTAGCCCCGATAAGACCGGTAAATACACCTTCTTCAATCTTAAAATTAACATCGTGCAGCAACTTTATCCCATTTATGACAAAATCTATATCTTCGCCTAGAATTCTAATCCCGGCCGGCTGGTCATTTTGTTTCATCACGCGCGACTCAATCTCCAAATTTATACATTCCCCGCCGCAGCAAATGCAGGAAAAAGGGCGCTCCGGCGAGCGCGGTGATTACGCCGGCCGGCATTTCTTCCGGTTTTGCAAGAACGCGGGCAAGTAAATCGGCGGCAACCATGAAAGCCGCCCCCAAAAGGCAGGCGGGCGCGATTAACCTCCTGTGTACCGGACCGAACAGCGTCCGGCTTATGTGCGGAATCACGAGTCCAACAAAACCTATCACCCCCGATATTGATACCGAAACTCCGGCAAGAAGCGCGCTAACCACCATAAGCGCGCGGCGCAGTGTTTTTACATCCACGCCGAGCGAGCGAGCGCGTTCTTCTCCGCTTAGCATTATGTCAAGAGGACGGCGCGTCAGAATTCCCGTGCAGAGCCCGGCAAAAAATATTGCAACGGCTGCTGGTAATTGTTCCCATGTGATTCCGGCAAGAGAGCCTGTCATCCAAAAGACGGCTGAATTTATTTTATGAGTATCGGCGCTGATGAAAATAAGCAGGTTTGTCAGAGCGGCAAAGACTGCGGCTATGGCCGCGCCTGTAAGCGCCAGACGGCTTGGCCCGCCGCCGCCCGAAAGTGTAAAAACCAGTATGCTTGCGATGATAGCTCCGGCAAACGCCCCGGCTTGCAGCGAAAATGTCCCGATGAGCGGCAATCCACCCAAGAGGATTGCCGCGACCGCGCCTGTGGAAGCTCCGGACGATACTCCCAGCACGAATGGATCGGCTAGCGGATTTCTGGTAACAGCCTGCATGAAAATGCCGGAAAGCGAAAGAGACGCTCCTATGAGGGCGGCGGCGATAACCTTAGGGAGTCTTAAATTCCAGACGATACTTACAAGTTGCGGCTTCCATTCGCCCGCAAATAGTTCGCATCCAAAAATCCCGTTCACTATAATTTTAAAAATCCAACTGGATTTTAGATTAAGCGCCCCAAAATTTACCGCCATCACCATCACGCCTAAAAGTCCCGCGCCCATTCCAGCGCAAAGTAATGCGTAACGCGATTCTTTCATGTTTTCCAGAGCGATTTATTCGCAGCGAAGTTTAATAACCCGCCGCAAGTTTGTGCGCTTGCGGCGGATCCAAACCCGGCAGAGCGGCGATACACTGCTGTTCCACGGCGGAGTATCGTCATTTGAACAATTCCGGATGAAAGCGTCTAGCCATAGTTTCCACAGCGGCTGGATTACGCGGTCCGCCGGTAAGGCCGGCAAGCTCCATTACAAAAATACTGTTATTTTTTACCGCGTCCATCCCCTTTACGGCGGCATTGGTTTTAAGAAAATCTATCTTTTTTGAAGCGTCCTCATCACTGCTGTACTGCATCACGATTATCCAATCAGGATTTTGGTCTACAACAGACTCCCATTGCACACTAAGCCATTTTTTAGCTTCGCCGCCATAGATATTTCTTCCTCCGGCAAGTCGTATCAAATCACTCGGCAGCGCGTCTCCCGCCGTGTACGGGGCGGACTCTCCGGAATCATAGACAAAGACGGTAACCGGCGAAAGCGCGGCGGTTTTCTGGCTTATAGCCTCTATTTTCGCCCTCATATCCTTTACAATGGACGCGGCTTTAGCCTCCACACGGAAAATCTTACCTAAAAGAGTAAAATCTTCGTACACCGAATTCATGTCAGCGCCCAGATATTCCACACGCGGCAAATAGAATGATATGTTGTTCTGTTCAAGGAATGACGGCGGAAAGTTTTTATCCGAAAAAGCGGACGCCCAGCCGGTTACAAAATCAGGTTCGGCGTCCAGCATCGCTTCCCGCGAAGGGTAGCGGTCTGAAAGCACAGGGATGGTGTCAAAAGCCGCCTTGAATTCGGGCAAGGGCTCGTTGTCCATCCACGCGACACCCGCCATCTTCTGTTCAAGTCCCAGCGCCAGCATCATTTCCGTGCTAAAATGTGAAAGGCTCACGGCGCGGCGCGGCGCATTTTGAAAATTGACGGTATAATCCGCTCCATTTATGCTGCTTACGATACTGACACCGCCTGCATCCGTCCCTGTATTTTGTTGCGGCTTTGCTCCGGCGAAAGCCATTTGTCCGAATGAGTTTGCTAAAATAAAGAAGCCTATTACGGCGTAAACCGGCGCGTTTTTTTGTACTGTTTTCATATTCTTATTTCTCCTATTGTTTGTGGCGGCGCTGATTAACTTGCGGCTAATCAGCGCCGCTGTATTAGACTTGTTCTACAATCAACAGGCTTGTCGAACAAGTCCATTATTCTTTTTGGAAAATATTTTCCAAAAATTGCGAAAGCTTCGTTAGCGCTTCCCTAATTTTTTAACAAAGACGCTTTGGGCGAGGTATAATTAAATATTACCGGAATCGTAAACGCGCTTGGCTTACGTTCCGAATCTAAAGTACCGCCGAAATGACAGCCTATACCACTTAGCACATAACTGCCGGGACCGAAGTTTTTTCGCGCGAAAACGCCGATTCCTCCGCGCATACCGCCGTCTCTGCCGTCTATAACATCCCCGTCCTGATTGCGCGTTTCGCCAATCCATTCAAACCCGCAGTCTAAACCGATTATAATCGTATCCAGCGTGTAGGACGGTGTAAGATGAACATTGATGTCAGGCGCGAATTTGATTTTATAATCAGCGTCCAAATTAGGCTGCGCTAGGCTTCCAAATCTGCTGTCTATGCGTCCTACAATTCCGAAATTACCAGAATTTACGCTTACGCCTCCTGAAACATGGTACGGCGCGATAAAATTGCCGTTGTTTTGTTTGAATTCGACGGGGATTTTGAAGCCCGCGTCAATCAGCAAGCCGGACGCGCCGGTGTAAGCGAAAGCGCCCTCGATTTTCGCATGGGAAGTTATCGCCGCGCTTGGGAAAGAGGCGTCGTCCGGCGGGTTTGAAACATCGGCGTTTGGGTTCGCCCCTACATACTGAAAGCGGACGAGTCCAACGCCGTCTATTGTATATCCCACAGCCGCTTGGATCCTCTCGTATGCTTTTTCCGCGTCTTCGGCGTTTATCAGGTATGATGGGTTGTAGCTGTTGGGATTGTCTGCTGTTCCGTTGCTTTTTAGGGCTGGAAGTCCCGCGCCTATGAATAGCTTTTCGCTTGGCCGCAGTGTCATAAGAATGCCCGACGGGTAATAAAATTCGGTAAATATGGCGTCTTCGTCTCTGGAACGCTGTGTGTACGGGGCGAATGGCTCTTGTCCGAATTTGCCCCATAATGTCCAATCTTCTATGCTTCCAACATCAAAACGCAGCCAGTCTGTTGGTTTTACCCAGACATCGAGCCAAATTGTGTCAAGGCGGTTTCCGTTAGATGTTGATGTGTAAAATCTAAGGTAGCTTATCATGCCGATGCGATCAAGCGATGCGTTGGACATGAGTTTGAAGCGCGCTCCGCCATACGGGCTGTACCCGAAAACGCCTAAACCTGTTGTCGCGGAGATGTCGCCGTTTTCGCTGTTTTGTACTTGAACGGGTACTAATGCCGCCTCCATTGCTCCTTGCAGTGTAAATTCGTCTGTAAAAGCGGCTGGTGTGATGCACAGAGTCGCCAAGAGCGCAAATATAAATTTGCGCTCTTTCGCTCTCTCGATTCCATTTTTTGAATATCCGAAATTTTTCACGTTGTAACCCTCCTTATGGCGTGTTACAATAAAAAAACCCTGGTTCAAACCATATTTCGAACAACGTTCGATGGACGGAAATCCCGGTTTGAACTCAGGGTTATTACACAGCAGCGTGAAGCGAGGATAAAATTCAAAGTATTCAGGAAACGGCGCGTTAAAAAAACGCTGGGGGGGGGGGGGGCATTGCTGGTTCCTTTGGCTTTATCCACGAAGCCGGCTAACTAAAAGTTAGCTTAAGATTAGCGGGAAACATCCCGCGGCATATCAAAGTCTCCTGGCTCAAAACAAAGCGCGGTTAAACGCGCTTTCCGCCGGACTTCCCAATCATGCGCGTATGACGCACGATCAGCGGCCGCTTGGCGGATTGTGTTTTTTACAGTTACGGGATAGCGGAGGCTTCGTTCAAGGTTTAACGTTGAACGCCCTCACTTCCTTTGAAATATACCGCTTCCATGATAGGCGAGGTGATATTTTTTTGTCAATAACTCCGTTGGTCTTGTTTGCGTTTCGGGCGCTAAAACCCAGCCGTCTTTTCGCTGGCTCTGGTCATATTTCCCGCGGAACAATACCGCGAAAAACATTGGACTTGTTCTACAACCCAGTTGCTTGCCTGCTAACCGAAGGTTAGCAGGCAAGCCTTGCAAAATGCAGCGCATTAATGCTCTGCATTTCGCGGTTTCAAGCGCTTGTTGTTCGATAACTGAAGTTATCAAATAAATCCTGCCAAGAAACACTATATAGATATACAATATCTGCCGATAAGTAGTATAATATATTTGTTCGAGAATTTCAATTTTTGGGCGACAGGACAACAATCATTAAAACGGCGGCACACAGAATATATTGCGCGGCTCAAGAGCGCGGCCGGACAAATGAATGGCTAGTAAAAAAAACACCGCCAAGGAGAAAAGAATATGCGGAAAATTAAGACGAATTTATTTACATGGGGGGGAATACTGGCTGTATTTTCCATGATGATTTTAGCCTGCCCCATGTTGCCGGAAGAGCCGGAGCCCACGCCGGA
>JAIRZA010000051.1 GCA_031267475.1 Spirochaetaceae bacterium
CGGAGCTTTCAGAGATTACAGACGCTTGGCTGGATAAATATCATTTCTACCGTCCGCATGAGGCGCTCGGTTTCTTGACGCCGGCTCAGTTTTCCGCCACTGTTGGAGTATCCATTCCTTATTTGGCGGGTGTGTCCTATTCATAGTGAGTACGGACACCAGATTGACTAGATAGTTTACACAGATTATTATAATAACAAATCTAACTATTTAGATTTGTTCGTAACAGAAAACTCAATTTCAAGGAGATTTGCCATGTATAAAAATATTTTTTTATATTCCGCCGCTTTTTTACTACTGTCCGCTTTAACCGTCAGCGCTCAGGATGGGTACACGGGTCCGGGTCCAGCCGAAAATGTTATAACAGTCGAACAGGCAAAAGCCTTAGGAGAGGACGCGCCGGTAGTTTTAAGGGGAAAAATCGACAGGTCTTTAGGAGATGAAAAGTATACATTTTCAGATTCGACTGGAAGCATCACAGTGGAAATTGATGATCACCTATGGAGAGGCTTTTCGGCAAATCAAAACGATATGGTTGAAATAATTGGTGAAATAGACAGAAGCTTTAAAAAAATCGAAATAGAAGTACACAGCATAAAAAAAATCTAGACGACATTCATGCTGTAGAACACCTTCGTTTGATATTTGCGCCGTATACCGTAATAGGGTTTGAAAACACCGCCCCCGTTGTAAAATGCGGGGATGGTTTTTAAGATGTTTTAGAAACGTAAGTTGTTTATGGTATACAATTTACAAAATGAGGATATTGCCGTGCTTTCCAACAACTCTAATAAAGAGTTGTTGCTTTTGGATTCGGAGCTGCCGCGAGTACGAACACTGTTCTTGACACACCATTTATAGAATTTATATACTAAGCGCATTAGGTTTACATGATTGACATAGACGAGTTATCAAAACCGCTTGCAGACGGCGGTCCGGCAGGACAAAATATTGAGTACGATCCATTGTATTTAGAAATGGACGAACTGGCGGAATCTGTTCCAGACAGCTACATGGGCGATTCAAAAATCGCCGGACGCGGGCCGGATTGGAAAACGCTAAGGAAAAACTGTCTGGAGTTATGGACGCGGACGCGGGATCTCAGAATCGCGGTATATTTAACGATAACAGAAGCGGTAACCGGAGGACTTCAAGGCTTTACAGAGGCATTGAGACTGCCTCTGTTTCTTGTGAAGGAGCTTTGGGACGATTTCTATCCCGCTCTAGATCCGGCCGACGGCAACGACCCGCTGGAGCGCTTGAATATACTCTCCATGCTTTCACCGCCGCCCGGTTCTGTAAACGACCCTGTCATGTTCATCCCCAGATTTAGGGAAACCCGCCTAATACCATCGTTGCGATATACGCTGCGGGATCTGCTTATCTCTCTTAATGAGATCGAAGCCCCGGCCGACACAGTTGACGTAAAATTACTTCGCGCCGAATTCGCGGGCGCTCCGGCGGCTGAAATAGAGACATTGTCCGCGCTGGCAAAAGAAGCAAAAGCGCTTATCCTTGAACTTTGCGACACCATTAACGCAAAAACAAGCATGGGCTCTCTTGATATGTCCGCCCTAAACCGCGAAATTGATCATCTGATCAAGTTTTACGACTCATACAAGACTGACGACAATAAGGCCGGGGAAAACGCGGCGGCGGAGAACGCGCCTGACGCTGACAGCGCCGGTTTGAAGCGGCAATTCGCCGGATTTCCATCTCAAGCCGCTTCAAGGGCCGAGGCTCTGCTGTTTTTAAAAAAAGGGGCGGAATACTTTCAAACTCAGGAGCCTAACAGCCCGATACCTCTGCTGGTAAACCGCGCTTTGCGGTTTTCCACGATGAACTTTATTGATTTAATTGAGGATATAATGCCCGACGCGCTTCCGCGCGGACGTGATATATTGGGTATAAAATCCGAATCCAGTTGAGGCGCAAAACGCAAATGAATTTGCGCCAAAATAAGTCCGCGGGCGGCTGCCTTGCAAACTTATTAAAAGATTTATTCAAGAGCTTGAGCCTTTGAGCAAATCTATATAAAAACAGTTAAGGAGTAATTTATGGCTTCACCAGAAAGCAGTCAGAAGTTTATAGCAAAAAACAGAGCGCCGCGTGTTCAGATAGAATACGATGTCGAGCAGAACGGCGCGGAAAAAAAAGTAGAGCTCCCTTTCGTCATGGGCGTTTTATCGGATCTTTCGGGTAAGCCTGTAGAGCCGCTTCCGCGTGTAGACGACCGTCAGATGCTGGAATTCACCAGCGAAAATTTTGACGACAGGTTGAAGGCGATTAAACCACGAGTAGCGTTTTCTGTTCCAAATGTACTAAGCGGCGAGGGCAATATCCCGATTGATATGACATTCGAGAGCATGGCGGATTTTTTGCCCGGCGCGGTTACAGCTAAAGTAGAAGGATTAAAACAGCTAATGGAAGCGCGGGAGCAGCTTGCCAACCTTCTTTCGTACATGGACGGCAAACAGGGCGCCGAGGATTTATTAAACAAAATTCTTAAAGACCCGGCGTTGTTGCAAGCTTTGTCGCAAAAAGCAAAAGAAGCCGGCGGGGACGCTGAAGCCGCTCCGCCGGACGGTGAAAGCGGCGAAGCTAAATAAAACTGTAATTACAGCAATAAAGAGGTATTTATGTCAGATGCGGTAGAAAACCAGGCGGAGCAGAAAGACCCGCTTAATCCTGAAACTTTGGAGATGTCTGATTTCGAGGCATTGTTGAATCAAGAATTCAAGCCAAAATCGGAAGAGGCCACAACAGCGGTGCAGGGGGCGGTAAAAACACTCGTAAACCAAGCTCTGGAAAACGCGGCGCTAATATCCAACGACACGGTAAAAACGATCGAGGGGATTATAGCGGAGCTTGATAAAAAACTTTCGGCGCAGGTCAATCTTATAATACACAATCCCGACTTCTCCAAGCTGGAGGGGGCGTGGCGTGGTTTGGATTATCTTGTCAGCAACACCGCCACGAGCGACCGTCTTAAAATCCGCGTAATGAATATTTCTAAAGCGGAATTAGGTAAAACAGTCAAGCGCTTTAAGGGGACGGCGTGGGATCAAAGCCCCTTGTTTAAGCGGCTTTACGAGGAAGAGTACGGCACTGCCGGCGGCGAACCATACGGCGCTTTGATTGGAGACTACTATTTTAACCAGACGCCGCCGGACATGGAAGTCATCAAAGGAGTCGCCCAGATTGCCGCGTCGTCGCATATGCCGTTTATTTCCGCGGCGGATCCCTCAATAATGAATCTGGACTCGTGGCAGGATCTGGCAAATCCGCGTGATATTACCAAAATATTCTCAACACCGGAATACGCGGCTTGGCGTTCATTCAGAGACTCCGATGACAGCCGGTATGTAACGCTGGTACTGCCCCGCGTGTTGAGCCGTACTCCTTACGGAGTGAAAAGCAACCCGGTGGAGGAATTTGATTTTGAAGAAGACACAGGCGCAGGCGATAGTAATAAGTATAATTGGATGAACGCCGCTTACGCCATGGGATTGAACGTCAACCGCGCCTTTGCAAACTGCGGCTGGTGCGCCAATATAAGAGGCGTGGAATCCGGCGGCACGGTAGACGGACTTCCTGTATACACCTTCCCCACAGACGACGGCGGAGTGGCTATGAAATGTCCAACGGAAATCGCCATTACCGACAGGCGCGAAGCCGAATTGTCAAAAAACGGCTTTTTGCCTTTAATACACTGGAAAAACACCGATTATGCGGTATTCCTTGGCGGGCAGACTGTAAATCATCCTCAGGAGTTTGATTCGCCGGACGCCACGGCTAACGCCGCGCTTTCCGCCAGACTCCCGTACATCTTTGCGGTCAGCCGCTTCGCCCACTACCTAAAGTGCATGGTGCGCGATAAAATCGGCTCTTTCAAAGAAAAAGAGGATATGCAGGTATGGCTTTCCAATTGGATATCGGGATATGTTACCGGCGACCCAAACGCATCTGATGAAATTAAAGCCAAGTATCCTTTAGCGGAAGCCAAAGTCGAGGTTGAGGCGATCGAAGGTCAGCCCGGATACTATTCGGCGCGGTTTTATCTGCGGCCGCATTACCAGTTGGAGGGGCTTACCGCTTCTCTGCGTTTGGTTACCAAGGTTCCAGCCGCCGGTAAATGACGCGGCAATCCGCCGAGTCAGTCTGCCGCGGCAGATTGGCGGGAAAAATACTAAGGCTGCAATTATTTTAGCCGTCGTGAAAATATATAACCCGGTTATGTAACTTTTACAGGTGTAAATGATTATATTATTACAGGGCTATTCAGAGACAGCAAGTTCCTGAATAGACACCATTGAAGACCGTAAAATGCAAAGCATTTTACGGGGCTTGAGAGACGAACAGTTTGTTTGTTAAACAAGTTTATTTATAATTTACTGTCGGAGGTAAGATTATGGCAAGTGTTTATTTTTTACAATTGGATGGAATTGAAGGACAGGCTTCAGACAAAGCGCACGACAAGTGGCTCGAGCTCATCTCTTTTTCAAATGGCGCCGCGCAAAATGTTTCAATACAGCGCAGCGGCGATGTGGCCGGACGCGGGCAATTCGCGCCATTTCACTTTACTCATGCTGTAGATAAGGCTACCCCGAAACTTCAGCTTTACTGCATGAACGGTAATAAAATCGCAAAAGCGGTTTTTTCTTATTGCCGCGTTATAGCGGGGGCTCAGACTCCGGTATACGAAGTTACGATGGAAAATGTCCGTGTTGCGAAAACTGAAGTAAAAACCATTGGCGCGGGATCTGACGATCCGCTGTCTCAGCAGCCGGTAGAAGAAGTAGAATTGGTCGCTGGTAAAATCACATGGAAAGTAACACCAATTAAGCCGGACGGTTCTAAAGACGGCGCGATTGAGGCGGCATACGATCAGATAGCTAATGAATAGCCGCATCTGCCTACCTCTCTAACGCTCCGGCAGAAGATTCCGCCGGAGCGTTAGAGTTTAACAGCGGGAAGTATAAAATTTTATGGCAATAGATACACGGAAAGAAGACGCCCGGTATAAACCCTATGTGCTTAGGCGTTTGACTGATTTAGAGCCTTATGAAAGAACAGAACGTATTCAAAATGTAATAACAGAAAAACAACTAAAAGACGATGTTTTTAAAAATGTTGAAATGCTTTTTTATTCACGCGCGCATCCTTCGCTGAAAGAGTTTAAAGGATATGACGATGTGGAAAATTCTGTGCTTGGCTACGGTATCCCCGATTATTGCGGCAAGGTATGTTCTGAAGCCGGCAGGGACGAGCTTATTGAGAATATTAAAAAACAACTGCGGGATTTTGAGCCGCGTTTGGATCCGGATTCGCTAAAGGTGGAATACGCCGGCGCGGAGGCTTCCATGCGCTCTTTGATGGAATTGCGTATTAGCTGCGTTATTGTGGCCGGGGAAGTCAACGAAGAGATGCTTTTTATTTCCCGGCTTGATTTGGAAACCGGCAATACAAGTTTGACGCATATAAATTAAGGACGCGCTAAACGAACAATGGACCTTTTAGATTATTACCGGGACAACCTGTCATATATACGGCATTTATCCGTGGAGTTTGCCGGAGAATTTCCAAAAATCGCCGGACGTTTAGGACTCGGCGATTTTGAATGTCAGGATCCATACATCGAGCGGCTGCTTGAGGGTATCGCCTTTTTATCAGCCCGCGTAGAAAAAAAACTTGACGACAGCTATAAAAATTTTTTGGAATCAGTGCTGAATTCTGTAGCTCCAAGCGCATTATATCCCATCCCGTCCGGCGCGGTGCTTGAACTTTATCCCAATTACCTTAACGAGAACGCGCGGAACGGCGTACTCTTAAAAGCTGGAACTATACTGGACGCCGCCATTCCGTCGATAAATACTCCATGCAGCTTTTCAACTTCGGAGGATATACCCATTGTTCCGCTTACTGTTGCAGAAACAGAATATATAACCCGTAGTATTTCAGATTTTGGCGTCAATGAAAAAAACGCGCTCGCCGGACTGCGTATAAAACTTGAGGCTGTTGAAGGCTCTGCGCCAGCTTCAATAGACGAACTTGTTTTTTACATCAATTTATCTGACGCGGA
The DNA here is from genome assembly GCA_031267475.1 of Spirochaetaceae bacterium. Taxonomy (GTDB): domain Bacteria; phylum Spirochaetota; class Spirochaetia; order Treponematales; family Breznakiellaceae; genus JAIRMY01. The sequence continues at coordinate 6,083 of JAIRZA010000051.1, forward strand.
CGCATCGTTGTTGCTCCGCCAAATACTGCACGAAACGATAAACATATATATACGCGGCAAAGATTCGTTTGAGCTGCTTACCGGCGTACATAGCGATATGATGCTTACGGCTGGAGAAGAACTGTTGCCGGATAAGCTGAGCGGCGGCGCTTACTGCATTAAATTATTACAAAATTTTTTAGCTTATCCTTCGTTTTTCAAATTTTTTCGCTTAAAGAATATTAAAAACGCTCTTGCAGCGGACACGAAAAACATTGAGTTATTACTGGCTTTTAACCGGCGCGAATCGACGCTGTCCTATATAAAGGAAGGCGCGTTGCGGCTTAATTGCGCGCCGGCGCTCAATATTTTTTCAAAACGCGCCGACCGTGTTACGCTTGGACTCGAGACTTATGAATTTCATGTAACGCCGGATAAAACAGCGCCGCGTGATTATGAAATCGTAAACATAAACTGTCTGGAATTCTTTAACGAACAGAATGAAACGCTGTTTTTTGCCAGCAATTTTTACGATACCCCGCCCGCGCCGAAAAACGCTGAGCGAAATTTTTTTAGCCAGCGCCGGCGAAAACGGCTTGTGAATCCGGGTAATGAACGCCGCAGCTCTTATGACGGCGCTGAAATGTTCGTTTCTTTTTCATTGCAGGATAAAAAACTGGAACAAGCGTATCAATTTGCGGCGGAAACAGTCTGTACCAACCGCGATTTAAGCCTGCTCGTTCAAATGGAAACCCCGCTAAGCTCCCGAAGTCCGCTGCTTAAAGGCGCTTCCTTTATTACCCGCCCTACCCGCCCGGATTATTCTTCCATCGAAAAAGAAGGAATTTCCGGATTTTCACAGTTAAGCCATATCACCTTCAACCTGTCCTCCTTGTTCTGGCAGAACGGCAAATTCCCGCTTGAGGCGCTAAGGACGCTCATCGGTTCTTACCAGATACGCTCCAGCGAAGAGACAAAACGTATTCTGGAAGGTATAAGCGCGCTGGAAAGTGAAAGCATGGCATTCCGTTTCATAAAAAACGGCGCTATTTTCTTTGAAATGGGGTGGAAAGTGAAATTTACGCTGGATGAAAGCGCCTTTGCCGGTATCGGCTACTACACCTTTGGAAAAATTATCACCGAATTATTAAAATCGTTCTCCGCAGTCAATTCTTTGATGGAATTTCATTTTTTTACCAAGCAATCAGGATGTATCGCCGTATGGAAGATGTTAGAAAATTAGTCAAAACGCTCGCGCACAACCTTCGCCAGAAAATTTCTGTTCCGGATTTTTGGGGACTGGTAAGAAAGCTGGAGAATAGCAATAAAGGGAAGCCGCGGATAGGACGCGCTAAAAACCCTTCGGATGAAAATGTCCGCTTCGGCCAGTCGCCGTTTATGCGCCTGCCGGCAAACGACATTGCCGAAATTACTCCCGGAAAAATAGACGGTGTTGACGCGGTCATATTCACATACTTTATGGGGCTTTTAGGAATAAACGGCCCCATGCCGCTGGAATTCACAAGCTATGTTTACCAGCGTTCTTACAATCATTACGACCACACATGGCGGCGTTTCCTTGACATTATAAACCACCGTATGCACGTACTCTACTATCGAGCCTTCGCGCAAAATGAACAGAGCATTTGTTTTGACCGGACGGACGACGACCCAATACAATACATAATAAAGAGCCTTACGGGACTGCCTCCAAACATGAATTTTCCACCCGATTTGGAAAATACAGCGCTTTCTTACGCCGCGAATTTTTCATTTATGGCAAGAAACCGCTGCGGGCTGGAGGATATTTTACGCAGGATGTTAAAAACAAAAGTAGCGGTAAAAGATTTTGTAATAGCTTCTTATGACTTAAAGCCGGACCATTACACCATTTTGGGCAATCCTAAAACCGCGGTTTTAGGATTGAGCACACAAATCGGACGCTCCTGCCTAAGCGCCTCCCGTCAATTTGAAATAGAAATAGGGCCGATCAGTTTTGAAACATATCAGTTTTTGATAAACAATTTTGGCGGCCTCGAAGCGCTGCGGCAAACAGTCCGGCTCTATCTGGACAGACCTTTGGACTACGCGGTAGTGATTCTGCTTGACAAAGGCATAGTCCCGCCGGCGCGGCTAAGTTCGGCGCCGCCGCAAGAAGGAGCGGCGAGCTTAGGTTATAACTGCTGGATCGGGGATACCTGCAAAGAATTAAAATTACGAATAGACGCTTCAAGATTTAATCGTATGGAGCATAATAAAGCCAACAAAGAGGATGCGGCATGAGCAAATTAAAGCGAATTCAACTTTTTTCAAAACTGGACGAAAAGGCGTATAAATCCATAGAAAGCGCCACAATGCTATGCAAGGCGCGGGGCAACCCATACGTGGAGATAGCTCACTGGGTAAACCAAATACTGCTGTCGGAAAACACGGACTGGAATGAAATAATCAATTTCTTTAATTTGGACGCTGCTGTATTGTCGAAAGATATGATACGAGCGCTTGACGACATCCCGCGCGGCGCCTCCTCTATTTCCGGTTTTTCCAACACGCTGGAGCTGCTTATAAAAGAAGCGTGGATGATAACATCCATTTCGTTCAACGAGGCGGCTATACGAACAGGTCATATCATGGCAGCTCTAAAGCAGACGATGGAATTCAACCGCCAGCTTAATGATATGAGCGCCGAGTTCAAAAAAATCAATGTGGATATTCTTACAGAACAGTTCAGCGCCATAGTCAAAAATTCCAGCGAAATTTCGGCGCCCGCGTCCGACGACAAAAACAAAAGCGCTCCCGCGGCGGCGGCTGGAAGCAGCGAGGCATTACAGCTTTACACGGTGGATATAAGCGCCGCGGCGGCAGCCGGCAAATGCGATCCTGTTACAGGGCGTGATGTAGAAATACGTAAGATTATCAATATACTAATGCGCCGCCGGCAGAACAATCCTATCCTTACCGGAGACGCCGGTGTAGGCAAGACGGCGATAGTGGAAGGCTTCGCCCAGCGGCTTGCGTCCGGAGACGTTCCCGAATCACTTAAAGGAACACGCCTGCTCTCGCTTGACCTGGGACTGCTTCAAGCCGGCGCAAGCATGAAGGGCGAGTTTGAAAACCGGCTTAAGCAGGTGATAGAGGGGGCGCAAAATTCCGAAGAACCGGTAATCCTGTTCATAGACGAGGCGCACACACTGATAGGCGCGGGCGGACAGGCGGGGCAGAATGACGCTGCCAACCTGTTAAAACCCGCGCTGGCGCGCGGGCAGCTTAGGTGTATCGCGGCAAGCACATATCAAGAATACATCAAATACTTTGAAAAAGACCCGGCGCTGGCGCGACGTTTCCAAAACATCATCATTGACGAACCGGACGATGAAACCGCAACGGCGATGCTGCGCGGAATCGCGGGCGTTCTGGAAGCGCACCACAAGGCGATCATTTTGAACGAGGCGCTGGAAGCGGCGGTAAAACTTTCACGCCGCTACCTGCCCGTCCGCTATCTCCCGGACAAAGCGGTCAGCGTACTGGACGCGGCCTGCGCGAAAGTAGCTTTAAGCCAGAACGCGGAGCCCGCGGAGCTTGAATACTGCCGGCGAAAGATAGACGCTGTAAAATTGGAAATAAGCATACTCCAAAGAGAAGAAACCAGCGGGCTTTCGCATGAAGAGCGCATAAAGGCGCTTGAAGAAGAGCTTAAACGGGAAGAGGCAAAAAAAGAGGAACTGGAAAAACGGACGGATACTGAAAAGGCATTGGCGGCGGATATTACGCGCCTCCGCGAAGAGGCGGTATCCAGCGAGGAGGCGCGGCGGGAACTAAAAGAAAAACGCGACGAACTTTCCACCGCGCAAGGCGACGAACCGCTGGTATTCCCGCAAGTAGACGAGCAGACTGTTTCCGCCGTCATATCGGAATGGACGGGTATACCGCTCGGCCGCATGGTGAAAAATGAAATCCAGTCAATCCTCTCGCTAGACAAGGAACTTCAAAAACGTGTAGTCGGGCAAAACCACGGACTTGAAATGATAGCCAAGCGTATAACAACAGCCCGCGCGTCTCTTGCCGATCCGAACAAGCCGATAGCGGTAATCATGCTGGCAGGCCCCTCCGGTACCGGCAAGACGGAAACGGCGCTATCGCTCGCGGAACAGATTTACGGCAGTGAAGAAAACATCATCACCATCAACATGAGCGAATTTCAGGAGGCGCACACCGTTTCCACATTGAAAGGAGCGCCCCCTGGCTACGTCGGCTACGGCGAAGGCGGCGTTCTTACCGAAGCCGTGCGCCGTAAACCATACAGTGTGCTGCTTTTGGATGAAGTAGAGAAGGCGCACTCAGATGTACATGAAATCTTTTTTCAAGTCTTTGATAAAGGGCAGATGGAGGACGGCTCCGGCAGACTAGTAAATTTTAGAAATACGATTATCATTTTGACCACAAACGTTGGAGACGCGGCTATCGCCAACCTTTGCGCGGACGAAAACGACTTACCGGGGACTGAACTTCTGGAGGAGGCGATACGTCCGGCGATGATGCGCGCCTTTCCCGCCGCTCTTTTAGGGCGTTTACAAATTGTACCGTACTACCCGCTTGGCAAAAATGTTCTTTGCAGCATAATAGACTTAAAACTTGGCCGGATTAAAAAACGAGTGGCTGATAATTACAAAGCGGAACTGGAGATTTCCGGCGCTGTAAACGACGAGATTATCCGGCGCTGCGACAACGCCGCTTCCGGAGCGCGTTTAATCGACGCCGTGATAAACAACAGCATACTGCCGGAAATCAGCGCAACGTTTTTACGCGCCATAATAGAAAAAGAGACGCTTTCGAAAGTGTCTTTGGATGTAAGCGATAACAAATTCGTTTATAATTTTAAGAACAAAGAATAAACTGCTCGCCGCGAACAAAAAATATTTCACACGCCGCCCCCGCCCGCCGCCCAAGGGCGGATGGCGGGGGATATACTAATTATTATTGAAACAAAAGCCTTAGCTGTGTGTTCTTAATATATACGGAATATAAAATTTCGTTTATACGTTTATAATCATTGAAAATAAGGAGTAGGATATGCCGACACCAGTTGCCTCAATTTGTAATTTAACAGCCACCGGCGATGTGATAATAGGACCCGGAGGCATCACTACGATGGTCAAAGGGCTGCCTGTAGCCTGTTTAGGCGATTTAGTGGCAGGACCCATGTGTATAACCGGTGTTATCAGCATGACTACCGCTCTGAATAAACTGGCAAAAGGAAGACCTACCGCTAATTTAGGGAGCATAGTTATGGGGATTTCTATACTAGGCATACCAATATCCACCGCCGTATTGCTTTGCCCGAATGTAAACGTGATTGTATGAGGTAGGCGATGTCTGAAGCGACAAACATACTGGAACTGCGACCGGCCGGAGACGAGTACGCCGACCTTTATCCATGGGATTTAATTTTAGAAGAAGGATTCTCGCGGCTTTACCGGGCAAAATTAACAGCGATTTCAGATAAAAAACATACGGCGGAAGAACTGGCGTCGCTCGTTGATAAAAAGATTACTATCGTCATCAATGAAAAATTGATGGACAGGAAAACACTGCGAACACGTTATCTGCACGGAATCGTTACAGAAGCGGGCAGCGCGGGAGTGTTTTGCAGCGGCGTTAAAAAGGACTGCTATGTCTACAGATTTATCATTGAGCCGGCTCTCTCCCGTTTAAGGTTTACACGCTTAAGTATGCCGTACTACAAGATGAATCCCGCGGATATTTTTGAACAGATTATCGCCAAATATAATATAAAAGTTCAAATCGAAAGCAAATATTTTTCACGCGGCGAGTACGGCAAGAATCTGATGTTTAATCAAACAGACTTGTCAGACATCGACTTCATTGAACGCATCGCGGGGCTTTATGGATTGCCGTATACATTCAAACATCCGGCGGTTTTAGGCAGCGCGTTAGGAACCGAGGAGCTTTATTTTTCCAACGGAGAAAAATTTCCTGTTTCTGAAATCGTTTATTCTGACAAGCGTAAAGAACCCGGCATAGCGGAGTTCGATTTTTTAAGCGCCGACGAAAGCCTTAGCCGGTGGCGGATGGATAAATTTAGTATGTCAAGCAGCACCGGCGTTGACGGTTTTAAGCTGAACGCGGTATACCCCTCAGCCAATTACGGGTCTGAGCAGTGGAAGCAAGGCAAGACAGGGGCGGGCGACAGATGCGTAAAATATTCGGGGCTTTTTCACGGCTACGATGTAACCGCGGAAACCGGTGAAATTGACGATGACATTAAAAAGATTCTTATGGCGCAAAGCCGCGCCGCGGATATAGCAAAGACGAATATATCGGGCGAGGCGGCTAACATACTTGTACGTCCCGGCATAATACTAGAGTTAAAGCATTTTTATGGCGCGGCCGATAAAACGATAAATATAATTTTAGTTACGGGCATACGGCTTCATCTTAGAACGTGCTGGCGCCCGGATTTAGCCGTATTGCCGGAAGCCGCTTCCGGCGGCGAGGTAAGCGAGCTTGAATTCAGCGGCATGGATTGGGGGCGGGACGCGGTAAAACGGTTTTGCCCGCCTGTTTTCAATATGAGCGGATAGTTAGGGGCGTGTTGTACGAGCTTAAATGAAATAACCGGCAAAGGCCAAACTATAAAGGCGCTTGCGAACCGCAGGCTTGCATCCGCCGCAGACGGGCGAAAATTTGCAGTTTGATTAATCAAGCCGGCATAGATTGACACAAATTTATTTTGGTCAATACAATTACATATAATAAAGGAGCGCGTCGTATGGATTTAAAAAAAATGACAGTATCAGAAGGATGCTTAGTGCAGGACCCGTACAAGTTTAAGGCGGAAACCGGCGGCAAAACCGTTAGCGTTATGCTTGTAATGCCTCTTGGCGGTGTAGAATCGGGATTATACCGGTCGCCTAAAGCAGGCGAAAATGTATTGGTAGCGTCTGTAGA
>JAIRZA010000194.1 GCA_031267475.1 Spirochaetaceae bacterium
AAAGGCGGGGTGTTAGACCCCGCCGCGAATGACAAAACCAGCGGGAATCGTTCACATAAAGTTTAGAACTTGGCGCAAAAAAACCCGCTTGGTTTAAGGTTAAAGGCAGCCTTAAACCTTTTTTAAGATTCCGTACACTCTAATACTCGCCTTTGCCGCCAGTCCTTCCTCTAGTTTTTTTTACCAGCTTGCGGCGCAGAGCCTTATTCTTCCTGTTCAAAATAGTGGATGGCTTTTCGTAATACTCTCGTTTTTTAAATTCACGAATGATGCCTTCCTTTTCAACCATACGCTTAAAACGTTTAATGGCCTTTTCTAACGGCTCGCTGTCGTCAACAACAATGTTTGCCAAGCAGAAATCACCTCCTTCCCTTAAAGGTTAACATGGCAAGTATCATATCTGGATTTTACGAAAAAGGTCAAGCTGTATGCGACGATGCTTCACCCTCAATTCCGAATTCAAAAACACGATAAAAATCATTATTTTGGAAATTTTTATCCTATAACGAGCTATGTTTCCAATTCGGAATTGCCGGCAAGGACAATCAGAAGGGGCAAAAATCAGCATATCCGGCAAAAAATATAAAAACTTTTATATTTTGTAACAAAACGGCTCAATTTTTGTTAGATTAGTCTTAGGCGAGCGCTGATTTAATGTATTTTTTCGTAATTTCCCTGTGAAAAATGGTTTTCTGAAAGAAATTTACGAAAAATAACGGGGCGGAGATGAATATCCACAAATTAATCATGGCCGCAAATAAGATACGGCTGATTAATTTGACGCTAATAAGCCTTATCCTGTGTGATTTGCCCATTTCATTGCGCAAAAGCGCTGATGACTCGCCCACTTTGACCGGCGGGATGTTAGGCCTCGCTCAAATTAAGTAACGCCTTCTTGGGTAATGGGAAGACTTGATATATAACGAATTATTTTATAAAATAATTCGTATAAGGAGACTACTTATGGAGAATATGAAAGAATGGGAGGGTTTTCAGGGGAAAATCTGGAAAGAAGAGATTAACGTTTGCAATTTTATTCAAAAAAATTACAAACCCTACGAGGGAGACAGCTCGTTTCTGATCGGTCCGACAGAAGCAACCACGGCGTTGATGAAAATCGTCGAGGATTTGAGCCGCAAGGAGCAGGAGGCGGGCGGCGTTCTTGATTTGGATACGAAAATTGTATCAACGATTACTTCGCACAAGCCGGGGTATCTGGACAAGAACTTGGAAAAAATCGTGGGGATTCAGACGGATAAGCCTTTCAAGCGTGGTATGTACCCCTACGGCGGTATCCGCATGGTTGAAGAAATTGCCAAGGCATATGGGTATACGGTTGACCCAGAGGTTTCTCATGCGTTTCGGGATTACCGAAAGACGCATAACCAGGGGGTTTTTGACGCATACACGGAAGAAATGCGGGCGGCGAGGCGGTCGGGCATCATCACGGGTCTGCCTGACGCTTACGGGCGCGGGCGGATTATCGGCGACTACCGGCGCATAGCGCTCTATGGGGTTGACGCGCTTATTGCGGCGAAGGAAGCCAGCGTTAGTCTGCGCTGCGGCGGAGAAATGAGTGATAACGTAATCCGTTTGCTGGAGGAACTGCACGAACAGCTCAGAGCGTTGAACGAACTTAAAGAACTCGGCGCGATGCACGGATTCGACCTTTCCCGCCCCGCCGCCACTGCGCGCGAAGCTTTCCAGTGGCTCTACTTTGGCTATCTTGCGGCGGTAAAAGAGCAGAATGGCGCGGCCATGTCTCTGGGGCGGACATCCACTTTTCTGGACATCTACATTGAGCGCGACTTTGACCGGAACATAATCACCGAAAGCGAGGCGCAGGAACTGGTCGATCATTTCGTAATGAAGCTGCGGCTGGTGAAATTCGCGCGGACTCCCGAATACAACGCGCTTTTTTCCGGGGACCCTACATGGGTTACCGAGTCTATCGGCGGCATGGGCGTAGACGGGCGGACAATGGTTACCAAAAACAGTTTTCGCTTCCTGCGGACGCTGGACAATTTAAGCAGCGCCCCGGAACCAAATCTTACCGTCCTGTGGTCGGAGAATCTGCCCAACGAATTCAAACGGTACTGCGCGGCGATGAGCATTAAGACTTCGGCGATACAGTACGAAAACGACGATGTAATGCGTCCGCGCTGGGGCGACGACTACGGCATCGCCTGCTGCGTTTCCGCCATGCGTATCGGCAAACAAATGCAGTTCTTCGGCGCTCGCGCGAATATCGCCAAGGCGCTGCTATACGCGATTAACGGCGGTGTCGACGAGCTTTCCAAAGTACAGGTCGCGCCGAAATTCCAGCCGGTCTCCACAGAATATCTTGATTATGACGATGTGATGGATAAGTTCAAAACCATGCTCGACTGGTTCGCCGCGCTCTATGTCAACACGCTCAATGTTATTCACTATATGCACGACAAATATTTCTATGAGCGCATAGAAATGGCGCTGCACGACACTGAAATCATGCGCACGATGGCGACTGGTATTTCCGGCTTTTCGGTGGCGGTGGACTCGCTTTCCGCGATTAAATACGCAAAAGTTAAAACCGTGCGGGATAAAAACGGCATTGTGGAAGACTACATCATCGAGGGCGACTACCCCAAGTACGGCAATAATGATGAACGCGCCGATGCGATAGCGGTAAATCTTTTAAAAATGTTCATGTCCAAGGTAAAGCGCACAAAGACTTACCGCAATGGGAAGCACACCACGTCGATACTCACAATCACTTCGAATGTCGTGTACGGCAAGAAAACCGGCAACACACCCGACGGACGTCGTTCCGGGACTCCCTTTGCCCCCGGCGCGAATCCCATGCACGGACGGGACGCGCACGGCGCTCTCGCCTCTCTTACATCGGTAGCCAAACTGCCCTACAGCTATTCGCAGGACGGCATCTCCAACACTTTCTCCATTGTGCCGGCGGCCTTGGGGCGGGACGAATCTGCCCGCGAACAGAATCTTGCCGCCATGCTCGACGGCTATGTCAGGAACGGCGGTCATCATTTGAACATCAATGTTTTCAACCGCGAAACTCTGCTTGACGCGCAGGCGCACCCGGAAAACTACCCGCAGCTTACCATACGTGTCTCCGGCTACGCGGTGCGCTTCACAACGCTCACTAAGGAGCAGCAGGACGAGGTGATTTCGCGGACGATACACGACAAGGTTGCGGCATAGGG